>JADKDR010000005.1:300000-435217 GCA_016714535.1 Bacteroidota bacterium | reverse complement strand
ATACTCATTGTGATAGGCCTTATCCTTTTCGACTACTTTGTAAGTCCGAATTTCTCCTTGCGAATTTTGAAAATTGATAATCTCATAACGATCATATATCATCCACTCAGCTTCTTCCTCTTCTGTAATATCATAGTACACAACCTTCTTACAAGACCATACAGCAATTGATGTTAGCAGCAATCCAATAATTAATAATTTCTTGTTTCTCATTTTCAATAAATTTTGTCCAATCAGTTATCCCTATTTTTCGTTTTAATGAAATTCGTACTACTTAGAAAACTGGGATTTTAGAATCGGCTAATTTACAGATTTACTTTTATTGATTCACCAATTGGTAGTAAAATTAATTTTTTACCGGCTGCGGCAAAACTGCGCTTTGCTGCCTCTGTATCTATCTTAATCATTTCAAAGGTATCGTAATGCAGGCCTACTACACGGTTACACTTAACAAATGCTGCGGCTATAATGGCATTGTCAACGCCCATGGTGTAATTATTTCCGATTGGAAATAAGGCAACATTCATCTTTTTGAATTCCCCTATCAGTTTCATGTCATAGGTAAGGGCAGAATCCCCGCTGTAGTAAAGGTTTCCTTCATTGGTTTCGAGCAAAACCCATTGGGTTGCCGCCATAACTGCCATCGGGCAAGGCACTGCTGTGTACTGCATTTACGCACTTCACCTTGCCAAAATCAAACATCCAATGCCCACCAATATTCATACTGTGGGTATTGGTGCAACCTTGCTTTTCGAGCCATTGAATAATTTCAAAATTTGAAATAACCTTGGCACCGGTTTGCCTGGCTAATAACAAAGCATCAGCAATATGATCCTCGTGCCCATGCGAAATCAATATATAATCGCACTTAATTGCGCTTACATCAATATGGGCAGCCAGCTTATTAGGGGTAATAAAGGGATCGAAAAGTAAACGCGCCTCTGCGGTGGTAACCATAAAACAGCTGTGTCCGTAATACGTAATAGTCATTTGCTAAAATATTATTTTATGCAAAAGTAAACTAGTACGATACTATTTGAAATGATATAGGTTGTTTTTATCAACATGGTTGAATAATGGGAAAGTAGGTCTTCAACTGACATTGCCAGAGCGGGACGACCGAAGTAATCTGCCATCATTCAACCGTCATTGCAAGGGAGGCACGACCGAGGCAATCTGCAAATACAGCAATTCAATTTATTATTGAAATAATATCTCGAAGAATAGTTGTTAGAGATTTTTAATCTGTAACTCAAATAGTAAGTTTGCCAAAAGGAATTTAACTTTTGAAGAATAAAGTCAAAAGTATCTTGTCAGAATAGTAAACAGTTTAAAAATAATTATCTTTATTAATGGTGTTTGGAGATGCCATGTGGAATATCTCGAAGTGCTGATGATTTAATGCCACCCGCTCCCGCCAGCGTCCTCGCTGGTGGTCTAAGAACTCATCACATCGTATATCATCACCGTTACAATCAATTACAAACCAAAAATCAGTTTACAAAATTTGAAAATTTTGTTTTTTGCAAAACAACAAATACCTTCACCATGCATGAATGCGAATGAGCTACTGCAAATAAGATGAAAGTGCATAACTATAAATACCAAACCAAGCAATGGCTGCCCCAACATGATTACAACCTGTATGTTTTTGGCGCAAGGATGTACGCCTGTCCCGACCCTAGTGTCGGGAATCCCGTATTGGCACGCTTTACATTTATCCCGACCGAAGTGTCGGGAACACCCGACCCGCTAATGCAATTTCAACGAAGAGTAAATAGTTTTTGCAAAAAAATATTGTACTCTTGGTGATGCCGAAAAATGATAATTCCACTATGAGCCAAAAGTCAACATTTTTTCGGCATAATAATCCCTATTTGGCAATGGGTGCTAATCCGGTATCAATGGTTGACCCCACGGGAATGTGGAGTACAAATTCGTTTGACAATAATATTGCGGCTGCGCAAGAAAAGGCAATGTTTGGTAGAAATATCGGGATCAGGAAGTTTATCAAAAATAATAGTTGATGGATTACAAATTAATAGTGGCTCAAGTGGATTATTGAATAATATTGCAATGAACCAAATGCAAAATGGTGCATCAATTACTGACCCGAGCCAAGTAGCTTTTACATTGAGTTCGTTACAAACTCTTAATCCGGATAAGAAAGGGGAAAAACTTACATTATCTACTTGGGGTAGTATATATAGTTTACAACAAGCTGAATGGAAATTCTCAGATGCAGCCATGGGGGCAAGTGGCAAACAAACAGCTACCTTTCCTAATGGTAAAGTATATACAGTTGGATCACCTGTTGAAGTGGAAGGGAATGAAGCGACTGCCCAAAGTGGTGGGGGTAGTAGCTGGCTTGATAATCTTCAAACGGGATTGGATGTAGCTGGTATCGCTGACTCGACTGGTATTGTAGACTTAGGAAATGCCTTGATTTATGCTGGACGAGGACAATGGGGAAAATGCCGGAATTAGTGCTTTGCTATCATACCATACATTGGGGATTTGGGTAAGGCTGGAAGATTAGGAGCGAAAACAATACAATTAACTTCAAAAGCTCGAACAGCAGAAAAGGGACTTGAAATAGGAGGACGATTTTTAAAAAATGGATATAGTGAAATTGCACCTGGAGTGTTTAGGTCATCGGATAATTTAAGACAATTTAGAATGACTGATGCAGATATACTTGGTAAACACGGAAATATTGGACCACATTTTAATTTTGAAATTTTAGATGCATCAGGGAATTTTCTAAAGAATTACCATATGCCAATTAGATAATATTATATGAAATTAATAGCAGAAATACCAAAAGATAATATAGAGGATGATATTAAATATCTTGTAATTGAATCAGATGAAAATGATACAAAAGGATATTTTTTATTTTTTCATAAATCGTTAGATACTCCTTGCGAAGCTGATTTATGGTTCGTTGATATTGAAGGAGCAAAAAGACAAGCTACATTTAACTACGGAATAAACCCCGATGATTGGATGATCTCAGAACTTTAACATAACAGAAAAGCCCCCCGCTCCCGCCAGCGTCCACGCTGGTGGTCTAAGAAATCATCACATCGTATATCATTACCATTACAAGCAATTGTAAGATAAATATCAGATTACAAAATTTGAAAATTTTTATTTTTGCAAAACAACAAATACCTTCACCATGCATGAATGCGAATGAGCTACTGCAAATAAGATGAAAGTGCATAACCATAAATACCAAACCAAGCAATGGCTACCACAGCATGATTATAACCTGTATGATTTTGGCGCAAGGATGTATGACCCTGTATTGGCAAGGTTCACCACCCCTGACCCGCTAATGCAATTTAATAATCCATATTTGGCTATGGGTGCAAATCCGGTATCAATGGTGGACCCTACTGGGATGTGGAGTAGTACAATGATTAACCATAACATGGTAACTGCACAAGAAATGGAGCATGCGGCTGCAGTTGCATCTCAGTCTGGGAGTGGTACTGTTGGGCCGGGCAGTGCTGGTGTTCATTTTTATACGCAAGCAGGGCATGTAATTGCGCAAGTACAAATGCAGCATGGTGCAACTTATGCACATCAATCGCTAAATAATGCAATTAATCTAGCCGTAACTAATTCATCAAGTACTGTAAGTGGTGGAAATTTAAATCCTGCTGTTGCATCAGGCATCAATAACTTAATTGCTCATACTAATAGTTGGAAACATAGTTTATCTCAAAAAAGTTATCTTAGCACCAGTAATTCAATTGATGCCAATGGCAATGTAGGACAATGGTATAAATATTTTCATTATTCAGGTGGGGAGGAAATTGTTAGTGGGTATTCTTTTGAGGCTCCTAATCCTGAACCACAAGGTCATTATGGATATCAATCTGGTATAATTTATTCATTTAGAAATCCTGGTGATGTATGGATCTTTGATAAGACGAGAGCGAGATGGGCACCTCAAAATTCCCTTTCATTACAGTTTACAAAACCTATGAATAACCTAGGGTACTAGGCTGTAAAATTTGAGCATATTAAAAATAGAATAAATAATTTTAACTTTCTCAAAAAAATCAGAAATGAAAAAAATCAGACACACAGAATCACAAATTATCGGAATCCTGAAAGAGCAGGAACAAGGATTAAAAGTAACGGAGATATGTCGAAAGCACAACATAGCTGATCAGACATTTTACATTTGGAAGAAACGCTATGGCGGAATGCAAGTAGACGAGCTCAAGCGATTAAAGGATTTGGAATACGAAAATGCGCGGTTAAAAAAAATGTATGCCAACTTGAGTTTAGAGCATGACGCAGTGAAAGACTTGCTCGAAAAAAAGTTTTAACGCCTGCCTGCAAAGAGCAATGCTTATCTTATCTCATTGAAGAAAGACAATTAAGCCGCACGCAGGCGTGCAAAATTTTAAAGTGCTCACGCAACAACAAGTACTATCGCAAGCTGATGCCAGACAAAGATGAACAGTTAAAACAAGTCATAGAACAAACCATTGGCTTCAGCAGAAAAGGAAGAATGAAAGTCATCCGGTTAATTCAAAAACAACAGCCAGCAATAGGCAGCAGTCGCATACGCAGAGTGTACGAGCGATATGGATTTGCATTAACCAAAAAATTAAAACGTAGAGTAAAAGACAACCCAAAGAATCCAATTGCAGTACCACTGGCACGTAACATAGAGTGGGGTATGGATTTTATGAGCGATGCCTTAATTGATGGAAGAAGAATACGCACATTGAATATTGTAGAGCAATATAACCGCGAATGCTTAGGCATCCGTGTAGCACACAGCATCACAGCAAAGAGTGTTATTGAGTTTTTAGAACAACGCATTGAAATACACGGAAAGCCAATAAGTATCCGCACTGACAACGGACCTGAATTTACCTCGAAAGCATTTCAGCTTTGGTTGCATAACAAAAAAATAAATTGGAGTAAAATTGAAAAAGGAGCACCACAACAAAATGCCATTGTTGAACGGTTCAATCGCACCTATCGTGAAGATGTATTGGATGCATACTTATTTAAAAACACTAAACATGCACAAGAAATAACAAATGACTGGGTTGAAGAATATAATACCGAGCGCCCGCATCAATCATTAAATCAACTAACACCACATGAATTTGCCGCAGCATAAGGTTTTTTTTAGGCATGGAGCCTCAAGAATATCAACTTCTTATGCAACAAAAAACGGACGCAAATTGATGCGTCCGTTAGGGCACGATATTCCATCGGCATGAACTTATCCCTGGCAGGTTGCTCCTCAGCAGAGCCTGATTCCGTTTCAGTTCATGTTTGCAATTTTCAATCTCAAAAACTATATTTACAAACTGCTAAATTTTCCAGCCACATTCAAGGGGAACAATTACTGCTCCTTTAATTTGAGTGATTTTCTTTACAATTGCTCGCGCGAGCAATTTAATTTTTGGCATATGGCCGTATTCGTATAATTGTTTTTAACTCACTTACAATTAAGTTTTTACGGCTAAGTCAATTTCTTAAAGAAAATAGCATTCTCAAAAATTCACACCTCGCTTAAAATCTATCTGTTTATTTTTTCAAAAAAGGCGCAAGAGGTGAAACCTTGACTCACTCGCAGGATAAGGAAAAGGGCTGTAAATATTATTGACAGAATGATATCTATCACTTGATAATGTGATATTTATCTTTTTTTGCTTGGTTGTAAAGTTTCACCTTTGGAGTATTCTAAAACCATTAAAAAAAAAAGATGAAAAAGAACACATTTACTTTATTGCTCACTGGGGGGTTATTATTCTCAATGATACAATTTACATTTTCGCAATCGTTGAAATGGACCCATGCCAATTACTTCAGCAATTACAACCCGGAGGGGCGGGATAAAGATGTTGCCTTCGATAGTTATGGCAACACTTTTGTGTTGTACGAAAAATTTCTGGATTATGGGTCTGCTGGCGGTTGGAAGCAAATGGCTTTTAATAAAATAGACAGCATGGGAAATGTGATTGCGAATGAAGTTTTATAATCGATTCATCTTCGGTTATCTGGGATGCAAGGGCAAATTCCATTCGGATAGATGAAAACGGATACATCTATGCAAGTTGTTATTCCACTAAGTTTCATGCTTTTATAAAGCTTGATAACAATCTGCAATTAATTTTTATGAAAAAGTTTTATGACTTTATTCCTGTTACCAGTGCTTTAGGATTTAATAGTTATTACATATGTGCCAACACTCCCGATGGTGCTGAAATATTGCGTTACAATAAAAACACAGGTGCGCTGCAACAATTCAATCAATACGAAAAGGCAATACTATTTGATGGGGAAATTACAAATTCAGGGTTTGCAATTGCTGGAACTATTGAAGGAGTAGGACAAGGGAATCAAATGTTTTTGCAATCATACGATTCGCTTCTTAAATTGAAGTGGACATATTTGTATAATTATACAAATGGAAATTACAATGATACAGCATCTCAAATGAAAGTATCGGGAAACAATATCTATATTGCAGGAACAAGTTCAGGAGCGGTGGGAGATTTTGGCATGCTCCTAAAAATAAATGAAACCGGCAATTTGCTTTGGGCACGCAGACTTATTTCGGGGGCAAACTTAAACACTTTAAAATCGCTTGCAGTGGATGCCGGTGCCGACCAGGCTTATGTGTTGACAGAACAACAGCGGGTAATAAAATATAACAGCAATGGTGTGCAGGCTTTCAATAGATTAATACCACTACCAGTTCCAAGCTTAGGAGGCAATTATAATTATATAACAACAGATGGAAGGCCGGGACAAATGGCAAGCAAAGTTATTTTGGGTGGTACCAATTCGTATAAAAAATACTACCATCCCCCGATACGAATTGGTACTACATTTGGGATCAGAGTGTAATTAGAAGTTTAAATGTTAGCAATGGTGCGGTATTGAATACAGATAAATTTATTATCAATTGTTCATATAATTATGTGAAAGCAGAAAACATTAACTTTTCAACCAAATTATTAAAAATGAATTTCAATGTGATACCAACCCAAATGGTTGCATTAATAGATGGCAATTGTAGTAATTTTCTATGGGATATGCATAACTATTACCGTGTATCACGATGCTTTAATATGGACAATAGTGCCAAAGTCGCTAAAGAAAATGAGAACTTTGAAACGGGGATTAATCTTTTTCCTAACCCTGCTCAACAGTTAATTACAATTGAAACCTCTCTTGAAAATTTCACTTGTTCTATTTTTGATGTGAACGGCAACTTGTTAATCTACACTGAAAAAAATAAATTCTGGCGAAGAGTTAAGTATCAAGTCATTGAAACCCGGTATGTATTTGATTACAATTAATGATGGAACACGAAGTATGAATTATAAATTCATAAAATCGAATGATTAGCTAAAAGATTGTGCAAAGAAATAGTTATAAACCTCGATTTAAGTTAGTCTTAAATCGAGGTTTTTAATTTGATTTATAAAGTCAGGGGAACAATTACTGCTCCTTTAATTTGAGTGATTTTCTTTACAATTGCTCGCGCGAGCAATTTAATTTTTGGCATATGGCCGTATTCTTATAATTGTTTTTAACTCACTTACAATTAAGTTTTACGGCTAAGGCAATTTCTTAAAGAAAATAACATTCTCAAAAATTCACACCTCGCTTAAAATCTATCTGATTATTTTTTCAAAAAAGGTGCAAGAGGCGAAACCTTGACTCCCCCGCTCCCGCCAGCGTCCACGCTGGTGGTCTAAGAACTCATCACATCGTATATCATCACCGTTACAATCAATTGTAAATAAAAAGCAGGTAATAAAATTTGAAAATTTTGATTTTTGCAAAACAACAAATACCTTCACCATGCATGAATGCGAATGAGCTAATGCAAATAAGATGAAAGTGTATAACTATAAATACCAAACCAAGCAATGGCTGCCCCAACATGATTACAACCTGTATGATTTTGGTGCAAGGATGTATGCCTGTCCCGACAGTAATGTCGGGAACCCTGTATTGGCACGGTTCACCACCCCTGACCCGCTAATGCAATTTAATAATCCATATTTGGCAATGGGTGCTAATCCGGTTAGTATGATTGACCCAAGTGGGATGTGGAGTAGTACAATGATTAACCATAACATGGTAACTGCACAAGAAATGGAGCATGCGGCTGCTGTTGCATCTCAGTCTGGGAGAGGTACTGTTGGGCCGGGCAGTGCTGGTGTTCATTTTTATACGCAAGCAGGGCATGTAATTGCGCAAACCCAAATGCAGCATGGTACTGAAAACACAGCAACATTTTACCAAGGGTATTATAATGGAGCGTCTACAGGCATTTCAGCATCCTATAATAATGCTTTAGAAAATAATTATCAAGCCTATAGAGATGAGTGGTTTAGCAAGAATAGTGGCAGTGCCCTTAACCGCGATTTATGGAAAAATAATATAACAGGCGAATTTATTGAAATGCCTGCGGGAATGGCCTTAGGTCAAAATAGTAGTATTTTAAGTAGGGGCGAATTTGCCAAATCAGAAGGTGGTGCTCCACCTTCATATACACCACCACCAAAAGATGGTTTTCCTGGTTTTCCAGATATAGAAAAAATGAAACCAAAAGGTGGTAGGCCAAGATGGAGACTCCCTGATGACGATATTATTGAATGGGATGGACAACATAGAGAGTTAGAGCGATATAATCCAAGAGGAAAACATAAAGGTGTTTGGAATCCGGAGGGAGAACAGATTAAGGATCCTGTACCTGGGCGAAAGATAGACCCTATTTTAAGTCCATGGTATGTCCCAAGTCAAAACACTATTAGAAAAGTAATAATAGGTGGCACTATCACGGTTGGTGTAGGAATAATTTTATTTGATATATTTACGATACCGTCAGGCGAAGGACTTATTGGAGTGCAAATGATTAGAATGGCTTTAATTAGATAGTTATTAAAATGTAAAATTAGAAAACTATGTGCAATAGATTGAAAGAGTTCGCTTCAGAGGACTTTGAAAACGTTGATACACCAATTATCTACGTCCAAAAGTTTGACGAATACGGAATTAAAATCCTTGATGGTGGGAATTCTTCCATCCTTATAGAGTTTTGTCCTTGGTGCGCAGAACGACTACCTGAGTCAAAAAGAGACAGATGGTTTGACGAACTTAATGAATTGGGAATAATTGATCCTTGGTCTGGTAAAATTCCGGATAAGTATTTGACTGATGAATGGTATAGATAACAGGCAAATTGGGAATATAGTCAAAGTTGACTCCTTACTTTATGTAGTTTCTGACTCCATCAAAACTTTAATAATTCTCAGATTTATATACTTGCTAAGAAAGTAAGCGCGCGCTTCGATATGTCGCTTCACGGCATCTCGAATAGTAAAAATTACAAATTTTTAATTTGCAACGAAAACACTAAGTTTGCCCCCCCAGCTGGTGCGAGCTTGTAGCTCGTAACTACTATGACAACGTATACTGTAATAGTAACTATTCTATAGTAAATTAAACACCTCGCTCTTCGAGATGTTCGCGTAGCGTCAGCTCGATGTATAGATAATACGGATTTATAATTTGAATGTTAAAACCTAACATTGTCCTTGCCTTAATTTCTCACTAAAACAAAAAAGCCACTTCAAAATTGAAATGGCTCTTTGATATTCTCTTATGATCCGAATACTTATTCAGTTGTTGCTTCGGGTGCAGCATCAGCCTTTTTCTTGGTACGTCCTCTTCTTGTTTTGGCTTTGCCTGCTTTCTCTTTACCTCCTGTATAGATGGCATTGAAATCAACCAATTCCATCATACACATCTGTGCATTATCACCCAAGCGTGGCTCTAATTTTATAATTCTTGTATAACCACCCGGACGTTCACCAATCTTATTGGCAACTTCTTTGTAAAGCTCCTTTAGCGCTTCTTTGTTCTGCAAATAGCTAAACACAGTTCTACGCGAGTGAGTACTATCGTCCTTCGATTTGGTAATTAATGGTTCAACATACTTTCGCAAAGCTTTAGCTTTTGCTACTGTGGTATTAATACGCTTATGCAAAATAAGCGAACTTGCCAGGTTTGATAATAATGCCTGACGATGACCATATTTTCTTCCTAAATGATTTATTGTTTTTCCGTGACGCATGATTCGTTTTCTTTTTATTCATTAAAGCACAGAGAGCATTTACACACCAACTGTCTTTTATATTAATTACCTTATTCTTTTTCCAATTTATATTTTGACAGATTCATTCCAAAAGTAAGGTTCTTATTACGAACCAAATCTTCTAATTCTGTTAGTGACTTCTTACCGAAATTTCGGAATTTTAATAAATCACTCTTATTGTAAGATACTAGATCTCCCAATGTTTCAACATCTGCAGCTTTTAAGCAATTCAAGGCACGAACAGATAAGTCCATATCAACCAATTTGGTTTTTAATAATTGTCGCATGTGTAATGACGACTCATCAAACTCCTCTGTTGGTGTCTTAAGCTTATGCTCCAAGGTGATTTTCTCATCTGAGAACAACATAAAGTGATGAATCAATATCTCTGCTGCTTCCTTTAATGCTTCCTTAGGATGAATGCTTCCATCGGTAGTAATTTCCATTACCAATTTTTCATAATCGGTTTTTTGTTCTACACGAAAATTCTCCACATGATATTTCACATTGCGTATTGGTGTGTAAATAGAGTCAATGGCAATAGCGCTTATAGGAAGGTTGGCATTCTTATTCTCTTCAGCCGGTACATAACCTCTTCCCTTGTCTATGGTTAACTCTAATTGCAACTTTACCGAGTTGTTCATATTGCAAATTACCAAATCAGGATTTAAAACCTGAAAGGCAGTAGTGTGTTTGCTAATATCACCGGCAGTAAACTGCTCTTTACCTGAAACCGATACGATAACTTTTTCAAAAAAAGTTGATTCTATTTGTTTCTTAAAGCGAACTTGTTTTAGGTTCAATATAATCTCAGTTACATCTTCAACTACACCTTTGATTGTAGAAAACTCATGGTCAACTCCTGAGATGCGTACAGATGTAATTGCGAAGCCTTCCAATGAAGAAAGTAAAATCCTACGCAAAGCGTTTCCAATAGTTACTCCATATCCAGGCTCAAGTGGACGAAACTCAAACAAACCATGAAAGTCTGTTGAATTAAGCATAACTACTTTATCCGGTTTTTGAAATGCTAGTATTGCCATATTTAATTTATTTTTTTTTGTTTAGTTATTAATTCAGGCAAGGTATTGAATCTCGCCCTTTTGATTTTGTCTGTGAATCTAAATATTCACTATAGACTTACATTTTCAATGTGAATTACTACTTAGAATATAATTCGACAATCAATTGCTCTTTAATAGGCTCCGGAATTTCCTCTCTGGAAGGAGCATTTAAAAACTTTCCGGTCATGGTAGCCTGATCCCACTCCAACCATGCAAATCTGCTTGCACGGCCACTTAAGCTATCAGAAATCACTCCCATGGATTTCGATTTCTCACGAACTCCAATCACATCTCCTGCACGAACAGTAAATGAAGGAATATTTACTACCGTTTCATTCACTATGATATGCTTATGAGAAACAAGTTGACGTGCAGCTGCGCGCGAAGGGGCTATACCCATGCGGTAAACAACATTGTCTAAACGTGACTCAATAAGTTTTAGCAAATTTTCACCGGTAATACCTTCTTTACGCTGAGCTATATGAAATGTTTTTGCAAACTGTCGCTCAAGTATTCCATAAGTATATTTTACTTTTTGCTTTTCTTGTAACTGGGTTGCGTATTCCGACATTTTTGAACGCTTTTTACTAACTCCGTGTTGTCCCGGAGGATATTGGCGCTTATCAAAATATTTATCCGGGCCGAAAATAGCCGTTTTAAATTTTCTCGCAATTTTTGTTTTTGGACCTGTATATCTAGCCATTTTTTATAAAATTCAGATTTCTTAATTTATTCTTTTGTAGTAATTACCTTATATTCTTCTGCGTCCCGGAGGGCGGCATCCATTGTGTGGTATTGGTGTTAAGTCCAATATCTCACTTATTTCTATTCCCGACACTCCCAATGAACGCATTGCTGACTCACGTCCGGCACCTGGGCCTTTAACAATAACCTTCACTCTTCTTAACCCCATATCATAAGCAACTTTAGCACAATCGGCAGCTGCCATCTGAGCAGCATAAGGTGTATTCTTTTTAGATCCCTTGAAACCCATTTTGCCTGCACTAGACCATGATATAACCTGGCCATTTAAATTTGTTAAGCTAATGATAATATTATTGAAGGTAGCGCTAATATGTGCTTCGCCATTGGCTTCTACTTTTACTACTTTCTTTTTTACGGTTTTTGTTGCCGCGGTTTTTTGTGTAGCCATCTATTTTTTTGCGTGTTTAATTAGTTATTACTTAGTTACCTTCTTCTTGTTAGCAACTGTCTTTCTCTTACCCTTCCGTGTACGGCAATTGTTTTTAGTGCGCTGACCTCTTACGGGCAGTCCTTTACGATGACGCACACCACGATAACAGTTAATATCCATCAATCGCTTGATGTTTAACTGTACTTCTGAGCGTAATGCACCTTCAACTTTAAATTCGTTTATAAGTGAGCGAATTGCATTCAATTCATCATCATTCCACTCATTAACCTTTTTGTTAAAGTCAATGCCACATTCGGCCAGAATACGCTGCGCGGTAGGTCGGCCTATTCCGAAGATATAGGTCAATCCTATTTCTCCTCTTTTATTTTTTGGTAAATCAATTCCTGCTATACGAGCCATGAATTAGTCTTTTTTCTAGTTAATTATTTTTAAAATGATGGATTATCCCTGACGTTGTTTAAAACGAGGATTCTTTTTGTTAATCACGTACAGTTTGCCCTTTCTGCGAACTATTTTGCATTCGGCACTACGTTTCTTTAATGATGGTTTTACTTTCATCGCTATTCTGTGTTTGCTCTTTTATAATTTCCTTACGGAATTCAATTTTCAATTCTTCTTTATTTGTATCGGAAGGTTATTCTTCCCTTTGATAAGTCATAAGGCGATATTTCAACTTTTACCTTATCTCCTGTCAAAATCTTTATGTAGTGCATACGCATTTTACCGGAAATATGTGCGATTAATTGATGACCATTTTCGAGTTCAACTCTAAACATGGCATTGCTCAATGCTTCCGTGATGGTACCGTCCTGCTCTATCGATGTTTGTTTTGACATTTTTTACTTATCCAATCTTTTCTATTACTTGTTTGAAGTGTGTTAACTCGCGATTATTTGCTATTGCCCCTTCAATCAATTCAAAGGATGATAAAATCAAAGGTTGATTTTTATCTACTATTGCTACCGTATGCTCATAATGTGCCGAAGGCTTTCGGTCGGCTGTAACAATGGTCCACTTATCATTTAACTGCGACACTTGCCTTTTACCGGCATTTATCATTGGCTCTATTGCTATTACCATTCCTTCCTTAAGCAGCGGCCCATTCCCTCTGGTTCCATAATTTGGAACTTCAGGTTTCTCATGCAACATCTTGCCTACTCCATGCCCTACTAATTCACGAACAACTCCATATCCATTTTTTTCGGCAAATACCTGCACAGCTGAACTAATATCACCAACCCGCTTTCCTATCAGTGCCTGCGCAATTCCGAGGTATAAGCACTGGTAAGTCACTTCCATTAGCTTTAGCTTTTCGGCACTAACTTCGCCTATTCCAAAGGAATAGGCTGAGTCTCCTATCCACCCATTCTTGGTAACACCAATATCAATTGATACCAAGTCGCCATCCTTAACTTCGCGATTAGATGGAAGTCCATGAACCACCTCTTCATTAACTGATATACATGTATTGTACTTATAACCATGATATCCCATGAAAGTAGGCACTGCCCCATGCGACCTTATAAAGTCATTGGCCATTGTGTCTAATTTCAAGGTCGAAATCCCAGGCTTCAATTCGGAGGCTAGCATTGCCAAAGTCTCCCCAACAAGTAAAGAACTAATCTTTATTAACTCTATTTCTTCTTTCGATTTTAAATTTACCGCCACTCTAAAATTCTATAATTTAAGAAATTTTATTGTGGTACCGCACTCATCGTTGTGCGTCCTTTAATCCTTCCCGACTTCATCAATCCATCGTACTTACGCATTAATAATTGACTTTCAATCTGCTGAAGGGTATCTAATATTACACCAACCATAATCAACAAACTGGTACCTCCAAAAAATTGTGCAAAATTTTGATTGATACCGATTAATTGTGCAATGGCAGGCAAGATTGCTACCAAGGCAAGAAACAAGGCACCTGGCAGGGTAATTCGCGACATAACTTCATCAATAAATTCAGCGGTCTTTCTTCCTGGTTTTATACCAGGAACAAACCCATTATTCTTCTTCATATCATCAGCCATTTGGTTAGGATTAACCGCAATAGCCGTATAGAAATATGTAAAAACAACTATCAATAATGCAAATACGAAATTATACCAGAAGGATTCGCTGCGAGTAAATGCTGCTAAAAATCCCTGCATTGATTCGCTCGGAAAAAACTGAGCTATTGTCAATGGAATAAACATAATGGCTTGAGCAAAAATAATCGGCATAACACCTGCTGTATTTACTTTTAAAGGTATATACTGACGAACACCACCATATTGGCGATTACCAACAATTGTTTTTGCAAATTGAACAGGAATTTTTACGGGTTCCTTGCACCAACAATATAACCGCAGCTATTACACTTAACCAGAAAATAATTTCTACTAAAAACATTAGTATACCACCGCTGCCGGTAGTCATGGTTCTGGTAAACTCCCCTCCAATAGCCTGTGGTAAGCGGGCGATAATACCAACCATGATAATAAGTGAAGTACCATTACCAATTCCACGATCCTGAATTTTTTCTCCCAGCCACATTACGAATAATGTTCCAGCAGTTAATATAATTACTGATGTGAAGGTAAACATGAATGAATTCTCAAGAATTGCACCTGGCGCTTGTGCTTGCAAATTTACTAAGTATCCGGGTGCTTGTAATAAGCATACCCCTACTGTTAGTAAACGAGTCCATTGTGTCAACTTCTTACGTCCGCTTTCTCCTTCTTTCTGAAGCTTTTGAAAGGATGGCATAGCCATTGATAACAACTGAATTACAATACTAGCGCTTATATATGGCATAATTCCAATTGCAAATATGGATGCTTGAGAAAATGCTCCACCAGCAAACATATCTAACAAGCCAAACAACCCCCTTGAGCCTGTGATTTTAAAGACTCTAATGCTTGGGGATCTATACCTGGTAATACAATATGAGCACCAAGCCTATATACAAGAATACAAATCAAAGTGATAAAAAGCTTTGACTTCAAATCCTCGATTCGGAAGATGTTTTGAATAGTAGTTAAAAATCTCTTCATATTTATTTAAGATAGTTGGCTATAGCTCTTACTATTTCCGATTAATTATTTTTTTGTATTGAAGCGGTGGTACCACCTTTAGCCTCAATAGCGTTTTTTGCAGTTGCGCTAAAGGCGTGGGCCGTTATATTAATAGCTCCTTTAATTTCGCCCCTACCCAATATTTTTACCAAATCTCTCTTAGCAACTAGTCCTCTTTCAAAAAGCAATTGAGGAGTTATGTCAGTAGCGCCAGTCTTTTCTACCAAAGCTTGTATTGCGTCCAGGTTGATTGCTTTGTATTCAACACGGTTGATATTTTTGAAGCCAAATTTAGGAACCCTGCGTTGAAGCGGCATTTGCCCACCTTCAAAACCAATTTTTTGAGAGTAACCCGAACGCGATTGTGCCCCTTTGTGACCTCTACGAGCTGTTCCTCCACCGCCAGATCCCTGACCACGTCCATTTCTTCGGTTTGTTTTGGTAGCTCCTTTTGCCGGAGCCAGATTATGCAGATTCATTGATTGTTCGATTATTAAATGTTTTCTACTCTAACTAAATGAGAAACTTTACGTATCATTCCTTGAACCTGATCATTAAGTTCCTTTTCTATTGACTGACCAATTTTAGTAAAACCTAACGCCTTCAGATTTCTTTTCTGACGCTCAGGGCGGTCAATTCCGCTTTTTACTTGTGTTATTTTTACTCTTGCCATTTCGACTTTCTTTTTATTATTTGGATTAACCGTTAAAAACCTTGGTTAGTTCAATGCCACGATTGTTTGCAACTGTAGCCGCATCTCGCATTTGAGCCAAGGCATTAATTGTGGCCTTAACCACATTGTGAGGGTTAGAAGAACCTTTTGATTTGGCCAATACATCGGTAATTCCTACACTCTCTAAAACTGCACGCATAGCACCTCCGGCAATTACTCCGGTTCCGGGGGCGGCAGGTTTAAGGAATACTCGAGCTCCTCCAAATTTTCCTTCTTGCTCATGAGGAACCGTTCCCTTATTTACCGTTACACGCACTAGATTTTTTTTAGCATCATCTACACCTTTAGTTACCGCATCGGATACTTCTTTTGCTTTTCCAAGGCCATGACCTACTACCCCTTTTTCATCGCCAACAACGATAATTGCTGCAAAGGAAAAAGCTCTACCTCCCTTGGTAACTTTGGTAACACGATTAACACCAACCAGACGGTCCTTTAGTTCTATCTCACTAGATTTTACTCTTCTTATGTTTATTGCCATTGTTTCGATTTTAGAAAATTAGGCCTCCAATTCGTGCACCATCAGCCAAAGCCTTTACACGTCCATGATATAAATATCCACCGCGGTCAAACACCACAGTTTTAATTCCTGCAGCTACAGCCTTTGATGCTATCTCTGTTCCTACTTTGGAAGCTTTTTCAGTTTTATTTGTTTTTTCACTCATTTTTTTTGAAGATGCTGCCAAAATGGTTGTTCCAGTTGCGTCATCTATCAATTGAGCGTATATATCGCGATTGCTTCGAAATACGGATAATCTCGGAGTTTGTGAAGTTCCTATTATCACTTTGCGAACACGCTTGCGAATGCTATTTCTTCTTAATACTTTTTTAGTTGGCATGTGATTTAAAATTATTTTTTAGCTGCTGATTTACCTGCTTTTCTGCGTAATGCTTCTCCCACAAACTTAATACCTTTTCCTTTATAAGGTTCAGGGGTACGCAGCGAACGGATTTTTGCACAAACCGCTCCTAATAGTTGTTTATCATGACTTTCAAGAGTTATGATAGGATTTGCACCACGATCTTGTCTGGTTGAAACCTTGATTTCCGAAGGCAAATCAAAAATAACATGATGCGAATATCCCAATACTAAATCCAAAAGATTTCCAGTATTAGTTGCACGATAACCGACTCCGACAAGTTCTTGCTCAACTTTAAAGCCCTCGTTACATCCTTTAATCATGTTATTGATTAAAGCCCTGTACAAACCGTGTAAAGCTTTGTGGCGCTTTTGCTCGGTTGGCCTTGTTACTTCAAGAGTGCCATCATTTATCGTTGCACCTATTCCATCTGTTAATTGTTGTGTTGAAGTTCCTTTAGGACCTTTAACGACTACATTATCTCCGTTTACTGTAACGGTTACACCTGTGGGTACTGATATGGGTAATTTTCCTACGCGTGACATTTTAATTTTCTTTAATTATTAATATACAAAACAAAGTACTTCGCCACCTATCTTTTGAGCTTTTGCTTCTTTATCAGTCATAACCCCTTTTGAGGTGCTCATTATGGCTATGCCTAATCCATTGAGAACGCGGGGAACGCTTCCATGTCCGGCATATTGGCGAAGGCCTGGACGGCTTATCCTGCGAAGGTGTTGGATGGCAGGTAACTTTGTAACCGGATGGTATTTTAAAGCAACCTTAATAACTCCCTGATGGTTGGCAGTATCTTCAAAACGATAGTTTGAAATATAGCCCTTCTCCATCAATATTTTTGTTATTTCTTTTTTGATATTTGAAGCAGGTACCTCTACAATACGATGATTTGCTTTAATCGCATTGCGTAACCTGGTTAAATAATCTGAAATCGGATCTGTCATTTTAAATAATATTTTTCTTTTGCTTATTAAATTACCAAGATGCCTTTACTACACCAGCAATTTTACCATCAAGTGCCATTTGACGGAACAATACTCTGGATATTCCAAACTGACGCATGTAACCCCTCGGACGTCCTGTAAGTTTGCAACGATTGTGCAATCTCACTGCTGAAGAATTTTTAGGTAGTAAACTTAGTGCTGCATAATCACCCGCTTCTTTTAAAGCTGCACGTTTTGCAGCATATTTTGCTACCATCTTTTGTCTTTTGACCTCGCGGGCCTTCATCGATTCTTTTGCCATTTCTGCTTATTCCTTTTGTTATTTTTTAAATGGGAATCCAAACTCTGTTAATAATTCACGGGCTTCATTATCTGTATTGGCAGTGGTAACAAAGGTGATATCCATACCAGAAATTTTGTTTACTTTATCAATATCAATTTCCGGAAAAATGATTTGTTCAGTAACTCCTAACGTGTAATTACCTCTTCCATCAAACCCTTTATCACTTATCCCGCGAAAATCGCGAATCCGTGGCAAGGATACAGCAATCAGCCTATCAAGGAATTCATACATATTATTATCCCTTAAAGTGACTCTGGCGCCAATATTTACACCTATACGAAGCTTAAAATTCGAAATGTCCTTCTTGGATTTAGTAGGTACTGCCTTTTGTCCAGCAATGATGGTCATTTCGTTAAGCGCTGCATCCATTAATTTTTTATCACCAACAGCATCACCTACACCTTGGTTTAAGCAAATTTTTACCAACCTAGGCACTTGCATGCTGCTTTTGTAGTTAAACTTCTTCATTAAGGAAGCAGCAATTTCCTTTTGTATTTATCTTTTAATCTTGGAGACGTTGCCATTTTTACTTAGAATCTTTTATTGTTTCACCTGATTTTTTATTGAAACGAACAATGCTATCGTTCTCTATTCTGCGACCTACGCGAGTTCCTTTGCCAGACTTACTATCCACAAGCATTAAGTTACTTATATGAATTGTTGCCTCTTGTTTAACAATTCCCCCTTGCGTATTTTTTGCGTTAGGCTTAGTATGCTTCGACACTAAGTTAACCCCTTCAACAAGGCAACGGTTTTTTTCAACTATAACTTGCGTAATCTTACCCTGACGGCCTTTTGATTCGCCTGAAATAACTACAACCGTATCTCCTTTGCGAAGCTTCAATTTAGGTTTATGTCTATTTTGTGTATTCATCTTTACTTATTCATTTTGATATTAAAGAACCTCAGGAGCTAATGAAACTATTTTCATGTATAGTTTTTCGCGTAATTCGCGGGCTACGGGTCCGAAAATACGCGTACCACGCAATTCGTCATTTGCAGTTAATAAAACCACAGCGTTATCATCAAATCGAATGTATGAGCCATCGTTTCTTCTCACTTCTTTCTTTACACGCACTACTACTGCTTTTGAAACGGTTCCCTTTTTCACATTTCCTGAAGGTATGGCATGCTTTACCGTAACAACAATCTTGTCTCCAAGGCGGGCGTATCTCTTTCTTGTGCCACCCAATACACGAATACATAGTACCTCTTTGGCTCCGCTGTTATCGGCTACAGTTAATCTCGACTCCTGCTGTATCATATTATATTGCTATTTTACTATTTAATTATTTAGCTTTTTCCAGTATTTCAACTAATCTCCAGTTTTTAGTCTTGCTTAATGGTCTGGTTTCCATAATGCGCACTATATCCCCTATCCCTGCAGTGTTTTTTTCATCATGCGCTTTAAATTTATTGGTGGTCTTGATAAATTTTCCATACTTGGGATGTTTCACCTTACGTTCAACAGCAACAACAATGGTTTTTTCCATTTTGTTACTGGTTACCACTCCAACCTTTTCTTTGCGTAATGATCGCTTAAGTTCTTCCATTACCTCTTTTAATTATTTATTTGATAACTGTCTTTTTCTTGATTCTGTAATCAGGCGTGCGATAACTTTACGTGCGGCCTGAATCTTCATTGGATTCTCTATTGGAGAAATTGCGTGACTAAATTTAAGCTTTGTCAAAGCAACTTTCTCTTCAGCGATTTTATCCTTTAACTCTTCGTTAGATAAGTCATTTACAATAGTTTGTTTCATTTCTTGATTTCTTTTTTTCAATCATTAATAATTCTTTCAAAACCTACTCAGCAAAATCACGCCTTGTTATAAATCTTGTAATCACAGGAAGTTTTTGTGCAGCCAAACGTAAAGCTTCTTTTGCTGTTGCTAATGGTACTCCTTCTGCTTCAAACAATATAGCTCCGGGCTTAACTACGGCAACCCAATATTCTGGGGCTCCTTTTCCTTTTCCCATACGAACCTCGGCAGGTTTTTTAGTAATTGGTTTATCAGGAAATACACGAATCCAAATCTGACCTTCGCGCTTCATATACCTGGTAACCGCAACACGGGCTGCTTCCAACTGTCGTGCTGTAACCCAGGCTCGCTCTGTTGATTTTAAGGCAAATGAACCGAAGGCTATTTCAGCACCTCGAGTGGCATTCCCCTTAGACTTCATCTTATGGGTTTTTCTAAATTTTGTCTTTTTAGGCTGAAGCATTTTACTCTCTTTTTTATTCTAAACTTCTGATTCTTTATTCTTATTAATTATTATCCGGTTTTCTTCTTCCACCTCTACCACCACGGTCGCCTCCGCGATCTCTGCGGTCGCCTCCACGATCATTGCGATCATTGCGCTCTCCGGAATCTCTTGTTTTCAAATTGGTCATTCCAATATTTGGTGACAAATCACGCTTACCATATACTTCTCCTCTGCAAATCCAAACCTTAACTCCGATTTTCCCGTACGATGTTTGTGCTTCACTTACAGCGTAATCGATATCTGCACGAAAAGTATGTAATGGAGTACGTCCTTCTTTATACTGCTCGGTACGTGCCATTTCGGCTCCGCCTAAACGGCCTGCACACATAATTTTAATTCCTTCGGCTCCAACACGCATGGTACTGCTAATAGCTGCCTTTACTGCCCTGCGGAAACTTATACGTCCTTCTAACTGTTTAGCAACCGACTCACCAACTAACTTTGCATCCAACTCTGGTCGCTTAATTTCAAATATATTTATTTGAACTTCCTTCTTGGTTAGTTTTTTCAATTCCTCCTTTAACTTATCTACTTCTGCTCCACCTTTACCTATCACCATGCCAGGCTTTGCTGTATGTATGGTTACGGTTATTAATTTCAGGGTACGCTCAATTACAATTTTCGAAATTCCACCTTTAGATAAACGGGTATTAAGATAGCTACGAATTTTTTCGTCTTCAACCAATTTATCGGCATAGTTATTACCTCCATACCAGTTGGAGTCCCATCCACGTATGATTCCTAATCTGTTTCCTATCGGATTGGCTTTTTGTCCCATTCTTTATTTATTAGTTTGCAGACACTTCTGCAGTTTCAGTATTTTTAGATGTTGAATCAATGATTAACGTGATATGATTTGAGCGCTTACGTATCTTATAACCACGTCCCTGAGGTGCCGGGCGCATCCGTTTTAAAATGCGTGCACTATCAATATATACTTCCTTTACAAAAGTATCGTCTGCCTTTTGCCCTGGATTTTTAGCCTCGAAGTTGGCAATGGCTGAAACAAGTACTTTTTCTAGTCTTTCAGATGCATGCTTAGTACTGAAACGTAAAATGCTTAAAGCTTCTGCAGTCTTTTTACCACGAATTAGGTCTGCCATTAATCGCATTTTACGAGGCGATGTTGGACAACTGGTCAAACGTGCAAAACTAATTTCTTTTAAAGCCTCCTTACGAGCTTCGGCTGCTATTCTTTTTCTTGCTCCCATTATTTCTTTCCTCCTTTATCTTTATTACCTGCATGTCCACGAAACACGCGGGTAGGTGAAAACTCTCCTAATTTATGACCAACCATATTTTCAGTTACATAAACAGGCCAAAATGTTTTTCCGGCATGCACATTTATGGTATGACCTACAAAGTCCGGTGATATCATGCTTCTGCGTGCCCAAGTTTTCAAGGGTGATTTTTTTCCCTTTTCATTTAAGGCTAGGATGCGCTTTTCAAGCTTCACATCTATAAAAGGACCTTTCTTTAACGAACGACTCATTTGTTTTTATTTCTTTATCGTGTTATTATTTCTTTCTTCTTTCGATGATAAACTTATTGGTAACATGATTTACCTTTCTTGTCTTTTTGCCTTTAGCCAATAAGCCTTTGCGTGAACGTGGATGACCTCCTGAAGCACGACCTTCTCCACCACCCATTGGATGATCAACAGGGTTCATTGCAACTCCACGAGTACGTGGTCTACGTCCATACCAACGAGTCTTTCCAGCTTTACCATAGCTTTCCTGATTATGATCAGGATTTGAAGTTTTGCCTATAGAAGCCATGCATGCTGCTAATACCAATCTTGTTTCTCCACTCGGCATTTTCAAAACAGCGTACTTTCTGTCACGTGCTAGTAACTGCGCGTAAGTACCTGCGCTGCGAGCCATTTTGGCTCCTTGCCCTGGGCGCAATTCAATGTTATGAACCATAGATCCCAAAGGAATGCTTTTCAAAGGGAGGCAATTACCAACTTCAGGTGCTGCATTTTCTCCTGACACAACAGTTTGACCAACTGCAAGCCCTTCAGGTGCGATGATATATCTCTTATCTCCATCACTGTAATGAACTAAAGAGATAAAAGAACTGCGGTTTGGATCATACTCCACTGTCTTTACTATTCCACTGATCCCAAATTTATCACGCTTAAAATCAATAATACGGTACATTTTACGGTGTCCACCACCAATGTAACGCATTGTCATTTTCCCAGTATTATTTCTACCACCGCTACGCTTTAATGACTCAACAAACTTTTTCCGGTTTGTCGGTCGTTATTTCAGCATAATCATTCTGCAACTTAAAGCGCTGTCCGGGTGTGAGCGGACGCAATTTTCTTATTCCCATCTTAAAATAAAGTCTTTATTAATTAAATGAAGAGTTGAGACTAAATGTTACTGAAGAAATCAATGCTTTCCCCTTTCTTAAGGATAATAACTGCCTTTTTCACATTTTTTCTTTTACCTGATAAAAAGCCGGTCTTGGTATACCGTGACTTCATTTTACCTCGTTGGATAAATGTGTTAACGGATTCAACCGTAACGCCATATAACTCTTTTACTGCCTGTGCAATCATGATCTTATTAGCATCAGGATTTACAAGAAAGGCATAACGGGGTTGCTTTTCAGCAATCTTTGTCCACTTTTCAGTGATAACTGGTTTTATCAGGATACTCATCTCTTTATTTTATTATCCTATATTTATTAAATTTTAAAACTTGTAAATCAAAATCATATTACTATGACTGATTTATCTATTTGAAACAGCTCGAACCTATATTAAAATTCGACTGTTGATAACTTTTTTAAGCCAATATTTGCTCTAACAGGGGCAAACTCTTCTCACTCATTACCAAATTTTGAGCGTTTACAATATCGTAAGTGTTTAATGATGAAGCAGTTACGACTTTGTGGCGCTGTAAATTTCGGGAGGACAAATATATATTTTTATTGTGTTCTGCCAACACAACTAAAGATTTTTTTTCTGCAAGGGCTAATTTTGCAATGATATTCGTAAACTCTTTAGTCTTAGGATTATTCAATTCAAAATCCTCAATTATGGTAATCGCTCCGGCCTTTGCTTTTGCGCTTAGAGCAGAAACGCGTGCAAGCTGCTTTAATTTCTTGTTTAATTTGAAACTATAATCGCGTGGCTGCGGTCCAAATACACGGCCTCCACCTCTAAAAAGAGGAGATTTCATGCTACCGGCACGCGCACCACCAGTTCCCTTTTGACGCTTCAATTTCTTGGTAGTACGGGCAATTTCTGCTCGTTCTTTGGTCTTATGAGTTCCCTGACGCTGGTTTGCTAAAAATTGCTTAACATCTAGCCAAATTGCATGTTCACTTGGCTCAACATTAAAGATACTATCGTTTAATGTTACTGTGCGACCTGTATCGCTTCCTGCTATATTTAATACTGATACTTGCATGATTATTTTTCGATTAATACGTAGCTACCATTATGTCCGGGAATAGCTCCTTTGATTAGAATTAAATTTTGCTCAGCCAAAACCTTGGCTATTTGTAAGTTTTGCAACTTAACACGGTCTCCGCCCATACGTCCTGCCATTCGCATACCAGGCATAACTCGTGAAGGCCAGGAAGAAGCTCCTAACGAACCCGGAGCACGCAATCGATTATGCTGTCCGTGTGTTTGCATTCCTACTCCTTTAAACCCGTGGCGTTTTACAACTCCCTGAAATCCTTTTCCTTTAGAGGTACCAATACAATCACAAAATTCACCATCTGCAAATAGATCGCATTTAATTACATCTCCAAGATTAAAGCTTGTTTCGAAGCCCTTAAACTCTGCTAACTTGCGTTTCGGTGTGGTGCTTGCTTTTTTAAAGTGCCCCTTCATAGACTCAGTAGTCGACTTTTCGCGCTTTTCATCAAACGCGATTTGCACTGCTGCATAGCCGTCCTTTTCTACTGTTTTAATTTGTGTTACTACACATGGCCCGGCTTCTATTACCGTGCATGGGATGTTTTTTCCCTCAGCATTAAAAAAGCTGGTCATCCCTACTTTTTTTCCAATTATTCCTGACATGATATTAATTTTTTTAGGAGGTTGATTATTAAAACCAACACTAAATAAGAACGAATTTTATTTTTATTTAATTAGAGTTAATCTATTGCCTTTTAATATTTTATTACTAAACAATTAAAGCAATAGATCAATCATCAAACCTTAATCTCTACTTCCACTCCGCTTGGCAATTCTAGTTTCATCAACGCATCAACTGTCTTTGCAGTTGAACTATGAATATCCAATAATCGCTTATAAGAGCACAATTGGAATTGTTCACGGGCCTTTTTATTTACGTGTGGTGAACGTAGTACTGTATAAATTTTCTTCTCGGTAGGGAGCGGAATTGGTCCGCTTACCATTGCACCGGTACTTTTTACAGTTTTTACGATTTTCTCAGCCGATTTATCAACTAGATTATAGTCGTATGACTTAAGTTTAATGCGAATCTTTTGACTCATTTTTTTTATATTTAAAGAACGATTTTATATTTTTGATTAATCAACGCTAGCTAATTTCTTGCCCTTTGCCTTTGAAATTACCTCTTCGGCAACATTACGAGGCGCTTCAGCATAATGAGAGAACTCCATAGTTGAAGACGCTCTTCCTGACGATAAAGTCCTTAATGAGGTTACGTAACCAAACATTTCTGATAATGGAACTTTAGCCCTTATTACTTGCGCACCGGCACGTGTATCCATGCCTTCTAATTGACCTCTTCTCTTATTTAAGTCACCAATTACATCCCCCATATTTTCTTCAGGTGTAACAACTTCTATTTTCATGATAGGCTCCATTAATACTGGTCTTGCCTTGGAATAAACTTCGCGAAATGCTACTTTGGCACATATTTCGAAAGATAGTGAATCGGAGTCAACGTTATGATAAGAGCCATCAAACAAACGAACTTTCATGCTATCTAAAGGATATCCGGCAAGTGCACCGTTTACCATTGATGCATCAAATCCCTTTTGAACGGCAGGAATAAATTCACGAGGAATATTACCACCTGTTACTTCGTTAACAAAGGTTAAACCTGGTTTGCCTTCTTCGGCCGGACCGATTTCAAACTGTATATCGGCAAACTTACCACGACCACCAGTTTGTTTTTTATAAACCTCACGGTGAGTAGAACTTCCTGTTAATGCCTCTTTGTATGCCACTTGTGGAGCTCCTTGATTGCACTCAACTTTAAATTCACGCTTAAGACGATCAACAATAATTTCTAAGTGTAACTCTCCCATTCCACTAATTACGGTTTGTCCTGTTTCGTGGTCGGTATGAACACGGAATGTAGGATCTTCCTCAGCAAGCTTAGCAAGCGACATTCCTAATTTATCCATATCGGTTTGAGTCTTAGGCTCAATTGCTAGTCCAATAACTGGCTCCGGGAAAGACATAGCTTCTAATATTACTGGTGCATCTTCCGCACATAAAGTATCTCCGGTACGGATATCTTTAAACCCAACTGCTGCACCTATGTCACCCGCTTCTAATTCTGGTATTTGATTCTGTTTGTTAGCATGCATTTGAAAAAGCCGAGAAATACGCTCTTTGTTACCACTACGGGTATTAAGCACGTATGAACCTGAATCAAGTTTTCCGCTATATGCACGGATAAACGCTAAACGACCCACAAACGGGTCAGTAGCAATTTTAAATGCTAAAGCTGAAAATTTATCAGTAACGGTCGGATTGCGCAGCACTGTTTCGCCAGTATCGGGGTTTATGCCTTCTACCGCTGCAATATCCATTGGGCTTGGCAGATATGCCATTACAGCATCCAACATCGTTTGAACACCCTTATTTTTAAATGAAGAACCACACATCATAGGTGTTATCTTCATTGCGATAACGGCTTTACGTATTGCTCCCATCATTTCCTCTACAGTGATTGAATCTGGATTGTCGAAGAACTTCTCCATTAAATGATCATCAAACTCTGCAACTGACTCAACCAATTTTCCACGCCATAATGTAACATCTTCTTTCAAATCATCCGGAATTGGAATTTCTGTAAAGGTAGCACCTTGACCAGCTTCATCCCATACAATTGCCTTATTGCTAATTAAATCTACTACTCCTTTAAAAGTTTCTTCAGCTCCTATTGGAACTTGCAATGGAATAGGATTGCCGGCAAGTCTTTCTTTTACTTGACTTACTACACTAAAGAAATCAGCTCCTGCACGGTCCATTTTATTAACAAAACCAATACGAGGCACATTATATTTATTCATCTGACGCCAAACGGTTTCAGATTGTGGCTCAACACCACCAACAGCGCAAAACAAAGCTACAGCACCATCCAATACACGCAATGAACGTTCAACCTCTACCGTGAAATCTACGTGGCCTGGTGTATCAATGATGTTCATTTTATAGGTCTTGGTAGCAGCTGTATTCTTGCCATTATCGGTAGGATAATTCCAAAACGTTGTTGTAGCAGCCGAAGTAATGGTGATACCTCTTTCCTGCTCCTGTACCATCCAATCCATAGTGGCGGCACCATCATGCACCTCACCTATTTTATGGTTTTTGCCTGTATAATATAATATACGCTCAGTTGTAGTTGTTTTACCAGCATCAATATGTGCTGAGATACCAATATTTCTTGTAAACCTTAAATCCGTAGCCATGTGAATTGATTATTTATCTATTTCCAATATTATTAAACCTTAAAATGCGAAAATGCCTTGTTTGCTTCGGCCATTCTGTGTGTATCGTCTTTCTTTTTAACAGATGCACCTTCACCTTTTGCTGCGGCAATAATTTCACCTGCAAGACGATCGGCCATTGTTTTTTCATTACGCTTGCGCGCATATAATATCATCCATTTAATACCTACTGATATTTTGCGATCAGGGCGAACTTCAGATGGAATTTGGAATGTTGCCCCACCAACCCTACGACTTTTTACCTCTACCTGAGGCATAACATTGTTAAGTGCTTGTTTAAATTGAGCCAATCCATCTTCTTTGGTACGATCTGCCACCTTGGTTACTGCATCATAAAAAATATTGTAGGCAGTACTTTTTTTACCACCTAGCATCAGGTTGTTTACGAAACGGGTTACCAAAGTATCATTAAACTTTGGGTCCGGTAGCAAATATCTTTTCTTTGGTTTCGACTTACGCATTTTATGAAATTATTGAATTTTTCTACCATTTTGCCTTGTATCAACTTATTCTTGAGAAGGCCTAAGGTTAAAATTTGAATGTTAAACTTATTTATTGATTGTTAACTAATTAAAAGACCTGACTATTTTTTCTTTCCAGCGGCTGCAGGTGCTGCTCCTGGTTTAGGACGCTTTGCTCCATATTTAGAACGCCTTTGTCTACGGCCATCTACGCCACTTGTATCCAAGGTACCACGCACAATGTGATATCGTACACCCGGAAGATCTTTCACCCTGCCTCCACGAATTAATACAATAGAGTGCTCTTGCAAATTGTGACCTTCGCCCGGAATATAAGCTGTCACTTCAAATTTGTTGGTCAGGCGCACACGAGCTACCTTACGCATGGCTGAATTTGGTTTCTTTGGCGTTGTGGTGTATACACGGGTACAAACACCCCTGCGCTGTGGACACGAGGCAAGCGCAGGAGACTTAGATTTGTCTACCAGTGCAGTTCTTCCTTTACGTACTAATTGAGAAATAGTTGGCATTATTTATTTTTCCAATTTTTAATGTTTACAATACCCCATTTTTTGGGAGGTGCAAAGGTAAGGTCTTTTTTGATTTGCACAAGCGTGTGTATAATTTTTTTTTAGACACTTCCTCCTACTTAAGTTGAACGTTGACATTACCTATATTTTATGCCAATCTTGGCTGATACAGAATGCTGCTAACATTGGGCATAAATGTTTGTTATAGCCACATTCTACATAATATGCCTGAAGTTTTCATCTACCCATTGCACTAAAAAGGCAGCAAAATATTGCTGCCTTCTTTATTAATTTGAATTAAACAAATGTTATTTCAGGAAATAGTGTATTTGTGTTAGCCATTTGGTTGTGTCTTTCTCAGTCATTGGGTCGCTTACATATTGCTCAATAACCATATATGGATTAGGTTCTTTTCCCTTACCTTTTGCAAATGCATCCAAAGCATTGTAAGCTGGTTCCATTTTCTCGTAAGCACCGTAATAATCCAAATGATAATAAGGTGCTTCTGCTACATCAATTACTGAATACCCTTCAACCTTTGAACCCGCTGCCACCGGTATAGCTGCGGCAAGGTCAGCTACCTGTTTTTCCATATCATATTTATAATAAATGCCACAGGGTGGTCCAGCCATTTTAACCTTGGTTTTGCCACACAATTCAAACATTTTTCCAAAATTTTCTTGGTAAAATTTAGGAATGTCGGCAAATGCAACTTCCTTGCGTACAGTAACAAATGTACCTCCGGCAAATTGTTTTTCTTCAATTTTAAAATTGCCGCCCGCATCCTGAGGAGCTGAAGCTGATTCAACAGTAACTTTCTCCTGCAAAAGCGTAAAGCCCTTTTGGAATGAGGTTCTCAACATTTTATCCATATTGAAAACAGCTGCAAAAATGCTGGCTGGAAATTTATTTTCACCTTGCATGGTCCATGATACCTTGGTGGTACCATCCGCATTTGGCTCCATGGTCATAACGGTGGTTGCTTCATCTTCCATTGGCTCTTTAAAGTTGAGTTTGCTTACAGCTTTACTTTTTACAACAAGTTCGGTGGTTGTCATTGAACCTACACCTACATTTTTATTTCCCCCCACGAATAGGAACTACCTACTGCCATTGGATCACCATTAAAGGTGACTTTAATATTGGGGTCTTCTTTAGCCCAGGGATTCCAGTCGGAAAACGATTTAAGGTCTGCGATATTCTTCCATACCACATCTGTGTTTCCTTTAATGTTTGCAGATTCGGTAACTGAATAAGGGCCGGCAGCGCGCCAACCTAAAAATGCAACAATGGCAACTACTACTAATAATAGGAAGCCAATTATCTTAAGAATTCTCATCTTGATTAATTTAGAGTTTTTAGTTTATTAACGAAATTACTTTTATGTGGAAGACAGGGCGCAAAAATATGCAGAAAAAACGATTTAGAAAAACCACAGATAAAATCAAATTAAACTTGAATGGACACTGCTTTCAAAATGTATCGTATTGTTGACGAATACAAAGGCGTTTTAATACATTCGACAAATTTTAATTTTATGAAATATACTACTGCCCGCAATTTAACCAGACTTTCGTTTAAAGAGAACCATCTAATAAAATTTGGTGGTTTGGCATTTATAATATTTTGGGCAAGCACACTAATTGGCACCAACGACCTGAATAACTGGATGCTTGAAAACACCTTGACGATTTTGTTCTTATTGTTTCTGATATTGACTTATAAGCAATTCAAATTTAGCGATGCCAGTTATTTGTTCATCATTATTTATCTATCTTTACACGTATATGGAGCTAAATATACGTATGCAGAAAACCCATTTGGGTATTGGCTAAAAGACTCTTTTCATTTTGAACGCAATCACTATGACCGGATAGTACATTTTTGTTTTGGGTTTATGCTTGCTTATCCTATGCGCGATTATTTTTTGAATAAAATGAAATTCCCAAATTGGGTTGGCTGGGTGTTGCCTGTAGAAATTACGCTTTCATTTAGCTGTCTTTACGAATTGATTGAGTGGGCCGTGGCTGATGTATTTTTTCCTGAACAAGGCGATGCTTACTTAGGCACACAAGGCGATATTTGGGACGCACAAAAAGATATGTTTATGGCTTTTTGCGGTGCGGTCTTAATAATGTCGATTACCCGAATTACTAAATCGATGGTTAAAAAAGGCACTCAAAATCAAGCTACCATTTAAGTGCATTAAAAACTCTTTGCTTTTTTAAATAATAATGAAATACAACTGAACCAGGAAAAATATTTTTTGTATTATTGGTTTTTATCAACCTTTGGGCTTCTGCTCTTATACCCTTTCTGCGATTGCAATGCTTGTAAAAATAGATATGAGCATTAAAAACTGCTGCAAAGTGTGTGGGCCCGTTTCTAACTAAAAACATGATTGCAGCTATCCCATCAAAAATCATTTTGATTAGCAGTGTTGTCACCAACTTATTGGCAGGTAAATTTTTATGCAACATCAGCAAATTATTGCGAAAATTTAAATACGTTTTATGAGGAGTACCTACCGCAAGTGTGCCACCTCCAACATGATAAACGGTGCTTGCACTGCAATAATAAATTTGATATCCGGCATTTTGCATTCGCCAGCACAAATCAATTTCTTCCATGTGGGCAAAAAAATCTTGATCGAACCCACCCAGTTGATCAAACAATTTTTTGCGAATCAGCATACATGCCCCTGTAGCCCAAAAAATTTCCCGATTTTTATCATACTGACCATGGTCGGTTTCAACGGTTTCAAATATGCGACCACAGCAAAATGGAAATCCATATTTATCAATAAAGCCTCCGGCAGCACCTGCAAATTCAAAATCTGACTTGTTATTATGCGAAAGAATTTTAGGCTGTACTGCTGCAACTTGTTTATTTTGTTCTATTAATTGAAGCATAGGTTGCAACCAGTTGTCGGTGACTTCTACATCGGTGTTCAGCAAAACAATGTATTCATATTCTAATCCCTTGAGAAAGAAATTATACCCTCCTGCAAATCCATAATTCTGATTGCTGCACAGAACTTTTACTTGCGGATAATGCGATTTCACATGAGAAACACTGTTGTCGCTACTAGCATTGTCAGCAACAATAACATCGGCTATGCCCTCACAAGTTTGTATAACCCGAGGTAAGAATTTATCAAAATAATCAACGGTATTATAATTAAGAATAACAATTGCAGTCTTCAAAAACTCAAAATAATTAAGGCATCAAAAGTATTATTTAGGTCGATTAAAAAACTCGCTAGCGTTATTTCCAAAATTACTTCCCTTGCCGGGATCCTGATTATCAAGGTTTAGCGATTGCGAATTTCTACGATACAGCATCATTTGCCAACGTGGATTGTTGGGTTCGCCACGCATGTCGCTATGCAATAAAACATAATCGTTGCCAACCAAGGTTGGGTTATAAAATATAAATTTACGGTTAGTGAGGTTACCAATTTTATAATAATGCCATATTTCATAAGGATACGATTCGTTTTCGTGCTCTGCAAAATTAAAATTATCAGGAGCTCCATATTGCAAATACACACGGCCACGGTCAGTAGCATATCCCTTTATTGGAGGATTCTTGTATCGCTTATTAACGATGGCCACCTGCTCCATATAAGCAGCATAGGCAACCTCAGGATTTTGCGCATTTCTGCGCATCCAGAAACCTAACAAAAATCGCTTCATCATGTCGGTATCAGCAGCTTTTAATTGATTGTCCTGCCATATGATTTCACTGGCATTGCTTATAGCTCGCAGACAGGCAATTTTTTCGACTAGTGAATCTTTATTATTAAATCCATCAACAAATGTATTGCTTACTTGTGCATCGCTATAATTGGCTTCGGCTACTTCGCGCTTTCCATTATTTCGTTGAAAGAACATCTCTTTAAATGCAAGCAAATCATTTTTCTTACTGCGGGCTTCTAATACAACTTTGTAATTGCCCGATTGTAATTTGCTAATATCAAAGGTTGCCAAAACCACTTTTATTTCGGAAGGGGTTTCCTTTCTGAAGCTACTCATACCTTCTACTACCGTCTTTAATTCAACATCTTCAATAAAATAAGAAAGCAAAAATGATTCGCTCTGAAGCAAAGTGGCAGTGTTATATAACTCTGCATAAAAGCTTAGCTTCTCCATCGTTTTGGGATAGTAATTGTCCATAAGTGGAGTCATGTTGTACCCATTTTTGGAAAGACCTGTAGTCTCTGTTGTAGGTTCAAAGTTTTCAAGTAACAGCACATCAGAAAAACTCATGATGTTTTTATCATAATCTACATTAACCTTTGAACTTGATTCTAATTCAGCATCAGGCGAATTTTTATCCTTAATTGTAAGCTTATAGGTATACGTTCCGCGGTCGAGTGCTATACGTTGCCTGTCCAAAAAATTAAATGCAAGTTTTGTCGTATCATCTATTTCGGGGCTTAGCAGGTTATATTTATCTATATGTTTAATTACTCCTGCTTCATCGCTAATTACAACACCTACCGTAATGGTCGCTTGAAATTTTCCATTTTCATTTTTTACAAAATAGACACTGTTGCCATCAACGGCAAGATATGCTTCCAAATATGGTCCATCGGTTGGTGAATAAAACTTGGCAAAATTTAAACTTGCAGCTATTTGCTTAGCATTTGCAAACGTTAGCATCCCGGCTAACATTAACATGGAAATAATTTTTTTGTACATGGTGGATATAATTAATTCTTTACAAATAAAGTAAAAATATAGGTAAACTCAGTCACACCAATGTAAATTTAAGATCTTAAAACTATACATTGGCGCTATCCGGACTGTCAAGATAGTAATCTATGGTTAGCTGCTTGTAATCTTCAGTCATAACATTATCTGCACTTGCCAGGGTAAGCTGACTTTCGTTAATAGGAGTTAGAATATGGCTAAACTGCATTAATATCCTTTTTTCTAACTTTTGAGGTCTTGTTTTTATACGAGTTACGCAATTGCAAAATAGATCTTTTCGTAAAGCAGTTTCATAAAACTTAATCGCCTCACGATATGGAAAAATTACATAAAACTTCCCATTGGGTGCGAGTAGTTTTTTTACGCCATTGGCAAGGTCGGCAAGTGATAATGTCTCGTCAAGGTGTCGGGCAATATTGCGTGCCTCATCAGGCGCTGGCGATGCATCGGCAAAAAAAGGTGGGTTGCTAATTATTATATCAAAAGTTTGTGAAGTGCTAAGTGCAAACTCTTGCAATGACTTATTTATGGCATGCAGTCGGTCTTTCCATTTACTAATGGCAAAATTTTCAAGCGACTGTAAGTACGATGGTATATCAATCTCGAGCGCAGTAATTTCTGCATCTGTCTTCTGTGCAAGCATCAGGCTAAGTATACCTGTACCGCTGCCAATATCTAGTACTCGTTGCACCGTATTATCTGCTTTTGCCCATGCTCCTAGTAGAACACTATCGGTACTTACCTTCATAGCGCTTTTATCTTGATTGATGATAAATTGCTTAAAATTAAAAGTTGATTCAGGCACAAAAACATTTTTTGGTTAGTTAAGCAAATATAAGCGAACAGATTACTCCTCTACCACTTTGAAGAAAATATTTTCTCCTTTAATTAAATGATTATTATATTTGACACGATTATAAAAAACCTAAATAGCAATGAATACGAAATTAAAAATCTTTACTATATTATCTTTTATTGGAATAGCTGCTATGCAAACAGCATCGGCCCAACTATTACGTTTTTATGAAAATTCGAAAGTTGGATATAGAAGTAAGGCCACAAACGAAATTGTGGTGCCAGCAAAATATATTGCCGGCAGCGAATTTATGGATGGCTATGCATTGGTGCTCGAAGGCCGCAAGCGTGGCTTTATAAATGATAAAGGAGATGTGATTATTCCTTTTATGTATGATGATGCAAGTATTTTCTTTGAGGGTGTTGCCCGTGTTATGAAAGGAAATAAGAACGGATACATCAATCTTAAGAATGAAGTTGTCATTGACTTTGTTTATGATTTTGCTGATGATTTTAAAAATGGCATTGCACGTGTGAGTAAAGATGGAAAATGGGGATTTATTGACATTACCGGCAAACCTGTTATTGCTCTAGTTTATAAAAATGCATTTAATTTTGGCAATGACCTTGCTCCTGTTTTGCTTGATAATGATAAATGGGGCTTTATCAACAAAGAAGGCAAAATGATGATTGATGCTAAATTTAAAGACGCTCAACCATTTAATAATGGCGAAGCCCTAGTGCGTATAGACAAAGAATTCTTTTTTATTAATACGAAAGGAAAGAAGACGCGCGACTTGCCTGATCCTGAAGAGCATGAGCGTGGAGGCGATCACAAGCATTAATATTTTTATTTCTTGATTTGATAATTAAGCAGCAATCATTTAAAATGGTTGCTGTTTTTTTTGTATTAATATTAATGATGTAATGATAAATATTGTACGGCATGTTTGCGCAAGGTATTTTGAAAACTACTTTTGTAAAAAATTTTTAGGTTGAAATGAAAAACATATTTTTAAGTATTGGTCTTTTTTCCATAAGTGCAAGTTGCATAGCACAAAATGATACCAACTGGATTGCTTCAGAATTGCGATTTAAAGAAGAAAAGCATCTGACCAACATAAAGCAATTAACCTTTGGTGGTGACAATGCAGAGGCATATTTTAGTTTTAACGATAGCTTGCTCACCTTTCAGGTAACCAACAAAAACTGGAAATTGGATTGCGACCAAATTTTTTACTTCAATTGGCGAACAGCAAATCTTAAAGAAAACCTGCCTCAAATGATAAGCAATAATACCGGCCGAACTACTTGCTCCTATTTTATGCCTGGCGATACAAGTATTATATTTGCAAGTACGCATAGCGGACAGCATGGATGTCCAGCGGTACCAGCCAAGCGCAGCGACCATAAGTATGTGTGGCCAATTTATGCGGATTATGATATTTATGTAAGCGACTTAAAAGGGAATCTTATTAAACGTATGACCGATACACCAGGCTATGATGCCGAAGCAACCGTATCGCCCAAAGGCGATAAGATTGTATTTACAAGCACTCGTTCGGGCGATTTGGAATTGTGGGCAATGGACATTGATGGCAATAATGCCAAGCAAATAACCGATCAGTTAGGTTATGATGGCGGTGCCTTCTTTAGCCCTGATGGGAGTAAATTAATATTTAGAGCTTCGCGCCCATCAACTGACGAAGAGAAAGAAATTTATAACTCGCTTGCTAAAGAAAACCTGGTTATGCCTACGCAAATGAGCTTGTATATGTGTAATGCCGATGGAAGTGGTTTGCGCAAAATAACAGATTTAGCCAATGCCAGTTGGGCTCCCTTTTTTCATCCTTCGGGCGAAAAAGTAATTTTTGCAAGCAATTATAAATCCAAGCGTGGCTTGCCTTTCAATTTATACATGATAAAGTTGGATGGCACAGGCCTTGAGCAAATAACATATGACACCATGTTTGACTCCTTCCCCATGTTTTCGAATGATGGAAGAAAACTAATTTTCAGCAGTAACCGAAACAACAATGGCACCACCGAAACCAACCTGTTTATAGCTGACTGGGTTGAGTAACGGTGCCTGTATACGCAAACTTTTTTATTAGTTGATTTACATCTTCGGGTTGTTCGAGCATCGGAAAATGACCGGCATCATTTATTAACCTGTAGGAAGCATGAGTGAATAAGCGAGCAGTGTGTGCGGCCATCATCCTGCTGGTAAGGTATGGATGCAATACGATGTTAGGAACAAGACTGTCCATATTACCAAAAATTACCAACACGGGTTTATTAAATTTATTCTTGAAATTTACATTAGCGGCCAAAACTTCGCTTAACTGTGTCGAAAAGAATTTTTTCTGGCTCTCGCTATCAAGTTTGTTAAAACTTGAAAATAAGCTAATGGCTAAATCGCGATAATGTTTATCATAATGATAAAAGGATAAATGCAGATACTCTTCGATTTTTGTAAACAGCTTGGTTGGTAAATTACGCGCTCCCTGATTAATCATCAGCTGCTCAAAATGGGAGTAATTTTCAATCCCTGCAGGTGCAATAAGTACAGCTTGCTCAAATAATTCAGGAGCTTCGTTACAGATATTGATAGCCAATTGCCCACCAAATGAATGGCCGCAAATAGTCAGGTTAGAAAGTTGATGCGATTTAATTGCCTCGCAAATTAGTGTGGTAAGATTGGCAACTTCAAAATTTGAATGATTTGGCTCACCTATACTTTCATACAAATCGATGGTGATGCAATTAAACCAATCTTTTAAGTATGCTATGGAGTATTGCCAAGCTGTTTGATTACAACACAGTCCATGAATAAAAATCATGGATGGACGATTGTCGTAAAACTTTTCGGGATAGTTTATGCGCACTTAATTTAATTTTTACGTTCAACTTTTCCTAAACCCGAAATATTAGTTTTTAAGTTAGTAGCTGCTCCGGTATAATATACATTGCCAGCACCACTTACCGATGCATTTAGTTCTTCACTAGCATTTACTTCTGCTACCCCTATTCCACTTAAGTCTACCTTACATTCATCTGCTACCAATTCAAACGCGTCAAGTTTACCGGCACCCGACACCTTATATTTTGCTTCGTTGCAATTACCTTTTAATTTTATTAGTCCTGCTCCCGACAAGTCAGCGCTCACTGTTATTGCTGCTACATTAAGTTCCATAGTGCCAGCACCCGACAGCTCTAGATCAAGGTCTTGTGTTGTTAAAGGTGCTTTGCAAAATACATTGCCTGCGCCACTTGCCTTTATATAGGATAGGTCATTAGAATTTAATTGAATAACTACTCCTTCATCAGTACTGTATACTTTGTCGCTGTATATTATAAGTGTTTCATCAATCACTTTAGTGTGAATTAGTTCTTCAATATTTTTTTGCGCTGTTACCGTCAGCTCATTTATTGTACTTATATTAACGTAAATATCAGCTGTAGCCTCAACTTTAATGCGCTTAAAGGTACTCACTTTACGTTTGTTCGTAATTACATCGCCTTCGCCTACAACCGTATCCGAACAACTCTGCATTATTCCTATAAGTGGAATGCATATCCAAAATATTATTTTTCTCATCTTGATAATCTTCATTTAAATAATGTTGTAAATATATAGATGTGCCGCTCTTAATAATGCAACAATACAAAATGTTATGAATAAGCAATTATTAATTTCTTTTAAAGCAAAATGCCACCTAATTAGGTGGCACACGCTATGTTATACTTTTATTTTTAGTAACTAATCACCTTGCTACCTGTTTTGCCATCCACCACCCAGGATATCTTGTATCCATACGCACAGTTAAGAGTACTTGGGTTACCCTGTTGGTCAACACCTAAGGTAAGCTTATACTGATTATTATTAATATGATTAACGGCTTCACCGCTTACCGGCCTCCATAGTCCGCAATATGTATTACTGCTCCATGGCGAATTATAGTTTATCACAAAACCGGTTCCAAATCTATTGCTACCCCAGCTATCTGTATTGGAGTGTCCATTAACAATTGTATCGCCATTTGCTTTAAAAGAAATTCGTTGTGTAGCAGCAGAATAAGTCCACTCGGTAGTGCGAGCACTGTTCCATATGGCTGTTTGGCCGTTATCAAAATCAACGTTTATATTAAATGCACGCTCACGATATTTAAGGGCTTTGCTTCCTAATAAAAAACCTAACCAATCATTACCATTTACATTTTGCAATGTCTTAAATGCATTAAACTTTACCGACTTATTATCACTTAGCCTTGTAACTTTGTAATTAATAAACTGAATAGAAATTACTGCATTTACATCACTCCAAAAATTCCCGCTAATCAATTGTACCTTTATTTGCCCGCTACGTGTGCGCGAAGGGCTAAAGCATGGGGTAACTCCATCAAAATTAAAAAACAAGGTTTTTTGGCTTAATTGACTTGAGTCTACCGTACATCCACATAATGGATCGGATTGTAAGCCGGCAGTCTTTCCAAATGCTGGGATATCGCGCAGCGTGTTATTAATATCATTATCTGCCTGATCGGCTTCGCCACGGTAATAATTCGCATCTTTATTGTGCTGTTCGGTTTGTGCATCAAGTTGCAGTTCATCATCTTTTTCTTTCTTGCATGCTGTAAATGTTGCTGCAAAGCACAAAGCAAGCATGCTGATTTTTAATTTATTCATTCGATTTGGTTTTAAGATTACTTCCTTTATTACGTAGGCAAAGGTAAATTATTTCGCAACACGATAATATTCATGATAAATTCAATAAGCCACTTTTTGCAACTGATTACCAAATTTGGGAAAGCACATTTACTATAAACTCTACTTACTCTGTTGTAGGTATTCCCACATACAATAGTTAATATAAAAAGTGCTGTCGCCAGGTTTTATATCGTATTTATAAAGTATCGTATTGGTATGTTTCAAACTATCAACTGCATACAAATGAGCATCATTGGCTTTACTAATTTTTATTATACGACCTTCTTGCTCTTGCTTATAGTTGGATAATTCGCCACTTATCCATTCGTTTAATATTAGAATAACATCAAATGAAACTATGGCGATTACTAAAACAACAGCGATAATCCGAATAATTCGTATTTGTAAAAATGTTTTTACATGAATAAATGCATCAGTCCCAGCTAAGCAAAAAAACCCAATACCAAAACAAAAAAATCACAAACGGAATAACTGCATCTATGGTGCGGTGCTGTCCTAATATTCCTGTAAAAAAAGCAGGTATGAAACATGCCATAAAAATTAAAAACATTGCCCCATTATAAGGTAATTGTCCCTTTATTTCGCGCAATTTGGTGTGTTGTTTTATCTCATCTATATAAATTGCAATTAAGAATAAACTAATAATCATAACGGGATGAAATGATATTCTAAAAATAAAAATGATTGAATAAAAAAGTGCGGTACCAGCAGCTGAAAACAGATTCAGATTGTTGTGATATTGATCTAGCCGAACCCAGTTGCCAGGCATGCATGCAAATAAAGCAGTGCCAGTAACAAGACCAACTAAAGCATATCGCGCATTGACACGAAGATGTAACGAAAAAACAGCCTTTTTAATATTTATATAGCACAGTAAAAATAAGAGCGGAATAATAAACAACTCACTGAATAAAGGAATAATAAATCCTAGCACCATGCACATTAATGCAATTAGCACATTTGTTTTAAATTGCATAAAACCCAACAAACAAAATACAAATGACACCGCTACAGTATACGTTGCCACACCGGTAAACCAATATAAGGTTTCGCTCGGGTTAATGAGGCATGCCATATAGCAACAACTAAAAAGCAAAGCAAACGTTGTACTTATTTCAGGTTTTGAAAAAAGTTTATACGAAAACAGAAAAATAGAAAAAATTAAAAACGCCCAACAAGCAAGTAATCCAAAGCTATAAGAAACAGGCGATCCGGCAAGGGGAGTAAAATACATGAGTGCCACGGCACCCAATCGGCCGGTGTAAAGCTTAGCATAGTATAAAATAAATTCTACAAAACCTAAATGTTGATATACACCTGAGCAATAATCATCGGCAGTAGGAACAGCATATAACATTGGGATGGCATATACCAACAACAAAGCAACCAAGGCCAAATTAATAACGAGCTGATAATGTGCCTTCATGGGGTATTTGGTTAAATATTTAATAAAAATGCCGTGGATATTTCCATTGAACAAGAATACAAATATTTCTTATTGAATAAATAATTAAGTTTGACACCTCAAACTAAAGCAATGAATAATAACCTGGTTGACTGGCAAATTATATGTGTAACTGGAATAGTAACTGCGGCTATATACTTTCTGGGAAAAAAAATATTTAAAGCATTGCAACCTGCTAAAGAAGTTTGTGAAAAATGTATAAAATAATTCAAAGAATAACTTATTAAAAATGACTAAAAAAATTACTTTTACTCTGCTTGCTGTAAGCATTACGGCTGTATGCTTTGGGCAGGCCAAGCCATCAAAAACAGGATCGCTACCAAAAAACAAACCGGTAGAGCTTTCAAATTTTGATAATTCAACAAAGCCAACTGAAAACTTCTATCAGTATGTGAATGGCGGATGGTTGAAAAACAATCCGATTCCGGCAAGTGAAAGCCGTTGGGGAGCATTTAGCGAAGTGCAGGAGTACAATTACGCAGTGCTTAAAACACTTTTACAAGAATGTGCACAGCAAAGTGCCACCGCAGCACCCGGCAGTTCAACCCAAAAAATTGGTACACTTTATAAGTTAGGTATGGACAGCATGAAGCTTGAGGCCGATGGCATTACCCCTATTATGGAAGACCTAAAAGCTATTGCAGCCATTAAGACCAAAGAAGAAGGAGTAAAATTGGTTTATAATATGTTTCGAGGGGTTGGGGCGCCTTTCTTTAATTTCTATGCATTTGCCGATGCCAAAAATAGCACCCTGGTAGTGCCGCAAATAGGACAAGGTGGCCTTGGTATGCCTGATCGTGATTACTATTTCAAAGATGATCCACGTACTGTAAACATACGTGCAAGTTATAAAGAATACATTACAAGTAGTTTTGAAGTCGCATTTGGAAAAAGTGATCGCACTGCATTAGTTGCCGACAAAATTATGGAAATTGAAACGCGCCTTGCTAAAGTATCGCTTACACGCGTTGAACGTAGAGATAACGAAAAAACATATAATAAAATCTCGTTTGCCGACCTTGATACAAAAATGCCATTGTTTGGTTGGAAAAATTTTTTCCAGCTAATTCAGGCTCCTGCAGCAGAATACTTTATAATGGATAATCCTGCATTTTTTAGCGAGGTAAATACCCTAATGCGTGATATGCCCATTGAAGATTGGAAAACTTATCTGGAATGGAATGCCATACGCAATGCGCAAGGCTATCTGAATCATGCCATGGTAAACGAAAGCTTCAAATTTTACTCGCAAACCATGCAGGGAACTAAAGAAATGAAACCACGTTGGAAGCGTGTTTTGAATACTGTGGATGGTAACCTTGGCGAATTGCTTGGACAAGAATATTGCAATCGCACATTTACACCTGAAACCAAAGAGCGTTGTCTTAGAATGGTTACTAACATTGGACAAACTTTTGAAAAACGCATTACTGCTCTCGACTGGATGGAAGAATCTACCAAACAAAAAGCCTTACAAAAATTATCAACCTTTATAAAGAAAATTGGATATCCTGATAAGTGGAAAGATTTTGACAAACTAACTATTAAAGAGGACTCCTACTATGCCAACATAAAACGTGCAAGTGTATTTGAATTTGATTACATGGTTAGCAAAATAGGCAAGCCTGTAGACCGCACCGAATGGATGATGTCGCCACCAACGGTTAATGCCTATTATAATCCTTCGTATAATGAAATTGTTTTTCCTGCAGGAATCTTACAGCCTCCATTTTTTAATGCCGATGCAGATGATGCCATAAATTACGGAGGTATTGGAGCAGTTATAGGTCATGAGATGACACATGGTTTTGATGATGAAGGACGTAACTTTGATGCTGAAGGTAATTTGAAAAACTGGTGGACTACTGATGATTCAGCAAAGTTTGCTGCGAAAACTGCAATGTTGGTAGAGCAATTTAATAGCTTTATGGTATTAGATACGGTGCATGTAAATGGTGAACTTACGTTAGGCGAAAACATAGCAGATCTTGGAGGAATAACAATATCCTACGATGCATTTATGCAAACGCAACGTGGTCGCCCTTCCCCAACATTAATTGACGGGTTTACACCACAACAGCGTTTCTTTATCGGTTGGGCGCAAGTTTGGAGAAATAATATTCGTGATGCCGCAATGGCACAGCGCATTATGACTGATCCTCATTCGCCTGGTGTTTATCGTTGCAATGCTCCGTTAATGAACTTCCCTCCATTTTACGAAGCATTTGGTATTAAGCCTGGAGATAAAATGTTTAGAAAGAAAAAGAAAGAGCAAAAATCTGGTAAGAGAATTTTTAAGTAAAACAGAATCCCGTCAGAATTGATGGGATTTTTTTTGAAGATTTTCCGTTACAAATTAATCTTTTTTGAATACTCATAGGTATGCAAATAAGGGTGTGGATGACAAACAAAAATCTTCTAGCTACAAATCGGATAGCCTGATAAATTGCAAACTACCTGATTAAGTAAAAACAACCATCTTATTTTTATTCAAAAAGATTCGGTCAGTTTTAAGTACTCATTGTTTAATCTATAAGTTCAAGTTCATACCTATACTAAAACATCCTTTAAATCACCAATTATGTATTGAAAACTTTTCGTTAATTTGTTTGATACGTAACAACTTAGTGTTACTTTTACACTTTGATAATATTTAAGTCTAACAAAAAAAAATAAAAAAAGATGATTAAAAAATTACTCTTCGTAGCTGTTTGCGCTGGGGCAGCATTAAATTCCAACGCACAAGTAGTTGTAATGTCGCCTGCCAATGCCGACATGAATACCCAAATTACCCTAACCCTTGATGTAAGTCAAGCTTGCGCGCCAGGAGCAGCGATTGATCCTGCTGCTGCTAATGCTTATATGCACTCAGGAGTTGGCTTCGACCCAGATCCCAATATTAGCAAGTGGCAAAATGTTGTTCAAAAAGATAACCCTGCAGCTATTATGTTCGGGAATGGTGCCGGATCATTTAGCATCTCTCTTATTCCAGCTACTTACTACAGTGTTACTGCGCCAAACATTGCATACCATTTGGATATGGTATTTTGTGAGCAAAGTGATATGAGCACTTGGACCAACGAAGGCAAAGGATTTGATTCAACTGGTGCTTGTACCGATATTATTGTACCATTAGCTACACCTCAGTCTTTGGATGCTCCAACTTCGCAACTAGTTTTTCTTGCCTGTAATCCAAACCCGGTATCAACATATGCTAAGTTAGGTTATTCTTTGGTAAATAATAACAATAGCGTATCTTTGAAACTTTACGATTTGGTAGGAAACTTAGTTAAGACTATTGTTGATAACGAAGCTCAAATTGGTCGTAAAGCATATGTGTACGATTGGAATGCAGATAATAATGCAGGTGGTTCAGTAGCAAATGGCATCTACTTCTTACGTTTAGAAGCAAACGGAAGTATCGTGTCAACTCAAAAAGTAAACGTAAATCGTTAAGATAGTTTTCATGCTTTTCATCCGCGGTGAAGGTAAGTTTTCCTTTACCGCTTTTTATTTAGAAGCAAAAAACTAATAATTCCAAGTAATACGAAGGGTTAATAATTAATGTTAACCCTTTTTTTATTCAATTGTTAATCTATCACCTCAACTAATTTAAAAATGAAAAAAATAACTTTGTTATCATTGGTTTTAAGTTTTTACCTGTTGGCCTCTGCTCAAAACAATCCACTTACATGGTCACCCTATTTTTGTACAGATACAGATACTATTACAATCATATACGATGCAACTAAAGGAAATGGTGCACTGGCTCAAACTCCACCCCCAATCTATGCTCATACCGGAGTTATTACCAATTTAAGTTCTGGTCCTAGCGATTGGAAATATGTAAAGAGCCAATGGGGAGTGGCCGATACTAATGTACTCATGACCTCGCTTGGAAATAATCTTTATAGAATTAAATATCACATACGCAGTTATTACAATGTGCCTGCAAACGAAACAATACTTAGTCTTGCATTTGTATTTCGTAATACCACCGGAAGTGTTGTTGGACGCAATGCCGATGGCAGTGATATGTTTATCCCTGTTTATACAGCAGGCCTTAATGTAAAAATTACTGATCCGGCTCTATCATTCAATCAACCATTGATTGTTGCACAAGGAAGCAATCTTAATGTTACAGGTATATGCAACGCGAATGCAGATTTAAGCTTTCTTGTAAACGGTGTATTACAAGCAAACCAAAGTGCAAGCGATACGCTTGCAACCAATATCACCTTTAATCAATCAGGAAATAATCAAGTAGTATTCGAAGCCAATGATGGTATTACTACTTCTTACGATACCATAATAATTGTTGTAAACCCACAACAGGTAATAGCACCATTGCCAACAAATACCCTCGATGGTATTACCTATTTAAATGACAGCGCAGTGATACTCAATCTGTATGCTCCCAGCAAAAATTTCGTTTATGTGCTTGGCAGTTTTAATTCGTGGACTACCGATAGTTTGTATTTTATGCATCGCACTCCGGCAGGCGACCGTTATTGGGTTCAGTTAAATAATTTACTACCTGGTGAGGAATATACCTATCAATACTTTGTTGATGGTGAGTTGCGAATTGGCGATCCTTATTGCCATAAAATTGTTGACCCAAATAATGATGCAGGAATATCGCTTGCCACCTATCCTAACCCCACACCCTACCCTACCGGAAAAACGCAAGGTATCGTTTCAGTTTTGCAAACTGCACAAACTCCGTATACATGGACCGTTACAAATTTTACCAAGCCGGCAAAAACTGATTTGATAATTTATGAATTGTGTATTCGCGATTTTGTGGGTCCACGAAATTTTCAAACTTTGCTCGACACACTTGAGTATTTACAAGTGCTCGGAATTAATGCCATTGAGCTCATGCCTGTTAACGAATTTGAAGGCAACAATAGTTGGGGTTATAATCCATCGTACTACTTTGCAGTGGACAAATATTATGGAACTAAAGATAAGCTTAAAGAATTTATTGATACGTGCCACGCTCGTGGCATTGCGGTAATTTCTGATATTGTGCTTAACCACTCATGCGGGCAAAGCCCCATGGTGCAACTATACTGGGATGCCGGCAATAGTCAGCCTGCAGCAAACAGCCCATGGTTTAATCAACAACCTAAACATGATTTTAATGTTTGTTACGATATGAATCACGATGCACCTGCCACCGAATATTTTGTTGATCGCGTGGTTGAATTTTGGATTAATGAATTTAAAGTAGATGGATATCGCTTCGATTTGGCAAAAGGATTTACTCAAAAGAACACCCTTGGCAATATTACAGCTTGGAATGCATATGATGGTGCACGCATTGATAATCTGAAACGTATAGCTGATGTGATGTGGAATATAGATCCTACCAGCTATGTAATACTTGAAATGTTTGCCGACAATCAAGAAGAAAAAGAGCTGGCCGATTATGGTATGATGCTTTGGGGTAATATGACTCATAATTACAATGAAGCAACAATGGGTTGGTTAAGCAATAGCAACTTTAGTGGTGTATCTTATCAAAACAGAGGATATAATTCTCCTCACCTTGTAGGTTATATGGAAAGTCACGATGAGCAACGGTTGATGTTTAAGAATATTACCTTTGGCAACAGCACCAATCCAAACTATAATTTGAAGGATACGATAAACGCACTTGCGCGAATGGAACTAGCTTCAGCATTTTTTTATACTGTACCGGGTCCTAAAATGCTATGGCAGTTTGGAGAATTAGGCTATGATGTTAGCTTGCTTTTTGGTGGTGGCAACACAGCCCCAAAACCACTAAAGTGGTTTTATTATTACCAACCGGCACGCAAGCATTTATATGATGTAACTGGAAACCTGATGAAATTAAAAAAAGATTTTCAGGTATTTAAAACGAACAGTTTCAATATGTCTTTAAATGGTGGCGGAAAATCAATACGATTGAATGATTCACAAATGAATGCTGTGGTACTTGGCAATTTTGATATATATCCATTATCCATAGTCCCTTATTTTCAACATACAGGTTGGTGGTATGAATATTTTACCGGTGATAGTGTAACTGTTTCCCATGTGCAGGATGCCATTGGGTTGACTGAGGGCGAATACCGTTTATATACCGATAGCAAATTACCTGCATTTACCCCCGTTTTTGTAGAGGAATCATTTATTTTGCCAAACCCTGCTTATTTGACTTGCTTCCCTAACCCTGCAAGCTCAGAGGTAACACTTATGTACTTTAATTCTACCGGAGGTAATAATTCTGAAATAATGATTTACGACTTAAACGGTCGCTTGATAAATACCTTACCTACTGACAATAAAAGTAATGTTGGTTTTGCTACGTGGAATTTAAAAGATAATTCGGGGCAAGAAGTGGTTAATGGACTATACATAGCGCGGGTTGCAGCTAGAGGCAAAACCAACTTTTGTAAAATTGAAGTGCATAAGTAATATTGAAGGAATAATGAACGTGCAAGCACTGCAGCTTATCTTTACAAGTTTGGCACATTTATTAATACTTTTGCTTCCAAATAAACCAATTGTTTGAATTCCAATCAAAATACGAAGTTAATGATTAACATGTTGAGGATATTAATAATTCTGATGCTTGCAACGAGTGTTGTAAATGCACAAACGGATAAGAAAGCACAAGATATTTTGAAATCGGTAAGTACCAAATACCGTTCGTTTAAAAGCATTTGCTGCAAAGTTTACTGTTAAAGTAAGTGATAAAGCCAATAAGACTGTACAAAATCAAACAGGTAGTATCAAATTAAAAGGCACCAAATATCTTGTGTTGCTTGGCGATCAGGAAATAATAAGCGATGGCAAAGTAGTTTGGAATTATTTGAAAGAAGCAAATGAGGTGCAGATCAATGATCAAAAAACGGATGAAAACAGTATTACTCCTCAAAATATTTTTACCATTTATGAAAAAGGATTTAAGTCAAGATTTATTGAAGAAAAAATTGTAGCTGGTAAAAATTTTCAAATAATTGAATTGGTTCCTGAAGATGCAAAACGAAATTTTATAAAAATTCAATTAACCATTAATAAAGCAGAAAAGTATATAGCGCAAGCAGTAATATTTGAAAAAAGCGGAACCAATCTTACCTACAAGGTTGATAGCTTTGCACCAAATGTAACCTTAGAAGATTCTATTTTTACATTTAATAAAACTTCTTATCCTAAAGATGAGGTAATTGATTTAAGGAATTAATATTCTGATAGGCGTTAAAAAAATTAAGCCCGTTAAAATGATTAACGGGCTTTTTTAATTACTATAAACTACCAAACATTTCTTAAATACTCATAGAAAGACTATTTTGAAGTGCCGGTTGAAAATTTTGTTTCCCTTCACTAACTTCTGTTTCCTCATCGAACAAATGCTGGTAAAGCAAACTAGTACCTGGTAATGCAGCTACCACTACTACAAATACCAGAAAATATTGAACAAGCATTAAAGTTTCCATTTTCTATCTTTTTAATTAAGTATTTTGATTTAGAATTATTGAGAGATAATCACAAGACGATTTCGTTAATTTACTATTTTGAACTATTAGAATTTATACTGATAGTATCATTATCTGTAGTAATGGTAACTCCATTTTTATTAATCTCAACTTTGGCATCTTTTCCATTAATATTCAAGGTGCTTCTGGTGGTGTCACTATTCCAATCGTCATTTTCATTGTATGATTCAGATTCTGATCCTTCTTTTTTAAAATCATAATCAAGACATTTTAAACCCTTATCGGTCATAAGCCAGTAATGCCCTACCATATCATTATCCCACGTATTAGTTACATTTTTCAAATCATAAAATACATCTTCGCTTCCGGGCTCCAGATAAATAACTTTACCAACAGGTACACGCAATACCAAACGTACTCGCTGAAAACGGAACTTACGTTTTTGATCTATTTGTAAACGACTACCAAAGAAAAACTTATTGTCGCGCTGCTCCATTCTGTATATGATTGCATTAGCATTCTGCATAGCATCCTCTTCGCTCCTGCCCTTTGCTTTTGATACTTGAACTAATTCAAACTTATCGTCCATCGACCTTTCAATATTAAGCTGCACATTGTCTTCAAGATTAAAAATCTTGTCGCCATTACGTACACTCCACCTTTTGCTATTAAAGCCAACCGAAAAATTATTTCGAATCATATTCATACTTTCATCTTGAGGTAACAATGCTATACCTACCGTATCGCGCATAGGTTGTGCAATGTTTACCGAAGTGCGATTACCTCCTTCGTAGGCCATTTCCTGTCCGATATCGAATGCGCAATAAAAGGCAATTGCAACTCCCATAAGCATTAGAAAAAGAGCGCTTGCACGAACCCATGGGTACGATGTCTTTACTTTAAATATCCATTTGAAAATTTTGTAAAGAATATATAAAACAGGCACACCTATAAGAAGCAGCGTAGCTGCAATAACCCAAAACTGCTGCGACTGACTGATGAACATATTGGTCATAAACACCGGCATACTTATGCCGGTAACACCTAATATTCCGAAAAGTCCAACTACCAGAGCTATTAATACGATTACTCCAATTATACCAAAGAACACTGCTGCTATGTAAGCGAAAATCTTAAACCCTATTTTAATAATTTCGCCAAGGGTTTCGAAGAAACGTTGAATTCCGGTTTGCTCAGTTTGGTACGAATTAAAATTTTTTTTTATCGACTCCACATTTACAGGCTTACCTCGCATTTCAAGCTTTTGTGCAGTTGTTACTGCTTTTGGTAATACAATCCAAAGGATTAAGTAGATCCAAAAACCTCCGGTACCAAATAAAAATAATAATACGAATGCTACGCGAAGCCATGCAGGATCTATTCCTAGCCTGTACGATAATCCGGCACATACACCTGCAATTACTTTTTCGTCTTCATCGCGATACATTTTACGAGCACCATTTAGTGGCATATCGTATGCAGTGTCTTCTTTCTTGATATCGCTGTCGGTAGTGCCTTCAAACATTTCAGGCTTACCCATCACGGTTATTACTTCTTCTACATCATGTAATTCAACCACTTGGCGAGTGGTACCAATGCGCTGCTGCAGCATCTCAGCTATGCGACTTTCTATATCCTGCATTATTTCTTCGCGCCCATCGCTGCTGGTGAAGTGGCCGCGTATTGCATTCAGATATTTTCCAAGCGATTCATAGGCACTTTCTTCTATATGAAACACCATGCCTCCTATATTTACTGTTACGGTCTTGTTCATTGTATGATGGTTTTATTTGTGGTTTCGTTTACGGCCTGCACCAATTCAGACCAGGTTTGTTTTAATTCATTTAAAAAATTTTCGCCAATTGGTGTCAGCGAATAATACTTGCGCGGTGGCCCGCTGTTACTCTCTACCCAACGGTAATTTAAAAGTCCTGCATTTTTTAATCTCGTAAGCAGTGGATACAATGTTCCTTCAACTACTAACAGTTTGGCATCCTTCATTTTGCTGATTATATCGCTTGGATAAATTTCGCCTTGGGAAATGATGCTTAATATGCAAAACTCTAAAACCCCTTTGCGCATTTGAGCCTGTGTGTTCTCTAAATTACTCATTGCTTATTTGTGTTTTACTGAGTTTGATTTTTATAATACTGGGTATAAGCCTGTACAATGCCTTACCTAGTAAAATGTTATGCAAATATAAATGCAAAAAACAGTACCTTGTTACACCAAGTACTAAAATATTTTTTATATTACTGATTATCAAGTAGATTATTTTTAAATCTATGTTCGCCAACAGTGTCAAAAATTAATAAAACTTAAGAATGAGCTTTCAGCTTGCTAGGCAAAATGCGTTTTAAACTGCGTAAAAGCTGTTTCAAACCCCCAATTTGATGTTTTAGGTGGCTACCTTTTAAAGGAAACCCGTCCCACGAATAATGAAATCCCCCCCGCTCGTCCGCATTTGCAATGCGGATTCATGATTGTTTTGTAAAACGATGTTTCAAGTTATTGTAAAATTCATGCTGCGAAATGTTCCGTATGGCTTGTTGAACAGCGATTTAAACCTCACCCCCGGCCCCTCTCCTTCAGGAGAGGGGAGAATACAATACACGCAGCCTCGTGCAAGTCTTAACAATGCATGCAGACTGTTGAATCAATCGTAATGTAAAAAGCTGCAGCAACGTATATAGTTACAGTTAAGCCTCCCTAAAGTCCACAACCAAAATAAAACATACCCGAAAAATATTTCAAATCTTCCTTGCTCACCCAAGCGCCCTTGCCATTGGCTCATAAATTCCTAACACAACGTATATAGTTAAGGTTAATTCTTCTATCAACTTAAAAATATAACAATCCCAAACTAAATCGAAAAAATTTGCATACTGGGATTTTGAAAATTTCAATACTATGCAAAAGCATTGAATTTTAGTCTATAAAACTATTAAAAAAGTTGAATAGTATTGCTAAGAGCCACCAGCGATAACTCATGGGGAAGCAAGGGCTCAACCATGTTTGCTAGTATTGTTTTTTTTCATATCTTTGTTGTATATTAAGGATTAATTATAAATGATGTACATCGCCAACCGTATACGTTTTATAAAATTAACATCTGAGCATTACCACAATCACTTTAATTTTTATTCACATTTTTATTTTTAAAAGTCTTTTGCTCAGACAGGAATAGAGTTTGCACCTAATCATTCACATTGGTCACAATTTGCAACATTTTGGTATAGTCCTGGAAGTGGTCAGCCACCTTTGTGTGTCTGTACCTATCAGCAAACTCAAATTACTGGAGATACTATAGTCAATAATAAGTTCTTGCAAAAAGTTGATTCGTCAAAATCAGAAATTTTTGATTCCCTGTGTCTTAAACCTTGGATTTATATTCATACTGATTCGAATAAAGTTTTTGCTGGTACAGATCCCAATTCACTAAATTTATTATATGATTTTACCTTGAATGTAGGAGATTCGTTTACATTTAATGCTGTTACAAACACACCCTTTCCCAACACTTATGCTCTTGCCGTTGATTCAGTTGATACGCTTATTTTGGGCGGAGTTCCACGTAAGAGAATCAAATTTACCCGTATACCCTTCTATCAAATGTACCAAGACCCTATTCAATGGGTTCAAGGTATTGGAGATTTAACTTATGGATTTGTATTAGATTATGGCTTTATAGTATATGCCAATTATGTAAACACAGGAAATTGCGCCTTAAGTTGTTTTACAGACAGCATTTCTTCAGTTTTTGGCAATTGCACTTATGGCAGTTGCGCTTTAGATTTAATAGAAACTCAAATTCCAAATTATTCTATATTTCCTATCCCCGCAAACAATGAATTATTTATCAACCATCCATTTGACTTGCGAAACATGACAGTTCAATTATACAATTCTCTTGGTGAAAAAATACTTGATAAAATATTTGCAGGAGTTAGTGCCTCAATATCGCTTGATGTTTCAAAAATCAATAATGGAATTTATTTTGTCTCACTTACTCAAGGAGAACAAATAAAAACTTACAAAATTGTTATTAAACACTAATCATTTAGCCTCGGGCGAGTCACAGCCAAGGCAATCAGAGAGTGACTCGTGCACAAGTTTAAAAGCACAAGCAACGTATATTCTTAGCGCTACACGCCCGCTCGTCCGCATATGTGATACTGATACCAGATAGTTTTGTAAACCAATTTCTCCAGTCGTTGTAAAAACATATTTTAATGTAGGAGAATTTCTCGCAAGCCTTTACAAAACCAGTGGCAGAACAAGTTCGTTACTACTGTTACTATTAAGAAAGATGAAATTTGGAATTGGGAAGAAGGCAATTAAGAAAAAGAAATTCCCACTAACAAGTTTGTGAAATAAAGAAAAATAATATACATTCAAATCCAGCTAGTGCTGAGATTTTTAAAAAGTAAGAAGACTTTACTTGAAGCGGTGCTGGAGATTATTATGAAGTTACAAAATGCTGACTTGAGCTTGCCTCCCTTTGATGACGCGTCAAAAATGACTTTTCATAGAAACTCGACATACTATGTGGAACAGGTTGAAGAGTGTGGGATAGTAATTAAAATTAAAACCCATGTAAAAGAGTTTTTCGCTTTTATTCGTAAATATCTTTTCTGTGCCCGAGGTCAATAACATCAACAATAAGGACATCGTCAAAAATTTCGTAAATAATGCGGCAATCTGACACACGGATACGCTACCCATCTCTGCCTTTTAGTTTTTTATATCCAATAGGGCGCGGAATATTGGCAAGGCTATAAATAGCCTTCTTGATCTCGGAATAATATGGCTCATTAATTTGTAGAAGAGCTTTAATGGCTCGTTTCTTTAAAGTAACATTGTAAACCATTACTTCGCTTTGCGTTTTGCTTCAATTATATTGAAAGCATCGTCAATAGGAATAGAAGGCTCGTTGGATTCTTTGGCTTCATCATAAAGTTTAATATCTGCTAACTCTTCCAATTCTTCCATTATAGCTTTAAACTCTTGCATTGGTAGCACCACGGATATTTTTTTTCCTGTATTGTCAGTGATGTAGTGTGGATGTACTGTGTGCATTTTTAAATTTATTTAACTGCATTGTTTTTGTACAAAGTTAGTTTAAAAGATTTCCAAAAACAAAAAAATCCTTTTGCTCGTCCGCATATCCGATGCTGATACCAGATAGTTTTCTAATGCAATGCTTCAAGTTGTTTAAAAATCAAAATTGTAATGTATCAGGATCCACTGCTCGTTTGCATTTGCAATGCGGATTCATGATTGTTTTGTAAAACGATGTTTCAAGTTATTGTAAAACTCATGCCTCGAAATGTTCCGTATGGCTTGTTGAAAAACCTCACCCCCTGCCCCTCTCCTTCAGGAGAGGGGAGAATACAATACTTGCAACCTCGCACAAATCTTAATAATGCATGTAGTCTGTTGACTCTTACGCAATGTAAAAAGTTAAAGCAACGTATATAGTTACAGTTAAGTCTCCCCCATTAGTCCGCATTTGCAATGCGGATGTCCCACACTCATGTGCATTTGCAATGCAGATACTTGATAGTTTTGTAAAACAATGTCTCAAGTTATTGTACAACTCGCTCTTCGAAATGCTCTGTATGGCTTGTCGAACACCGAAGTACCCTGCGGCACCTATTGAAGAACGTGCATACCGGGTATAATTAAACTTATTTTTTAAAACCTGTAACATTATAAGCTGCTGCGTTGTATTATTGTTAATAGTTCCAACTTTATTTTAAAAAAAACATAGAAGAGCGGAGTCAGCTCTTTAAACTCTGATACACCTAAATGAAAAACTATATCAGCTATTCTATTTTTTTCCTTGTTGCCTTTGTAATGTTAATTTCGTTTAAAGTAGCTACAAGAGAGGATAAATTCAGTATCGGAACTTTTGCCAACTGTGGTGGAGAGCAATCGTTGCCACAACTAAATCTGCATGATGATAATAGCTTTCAATATTATTATCTAAACTCATTTTTCGAAAAGGAATTAATAGAAGGAAGTTGGAAACGAGAAAAAAATGAAATTTTACTTAGTACAAGTGTTAAGAATAATGAGATGCCTACAAAATGGGTGATAGATAAGGCATACAATTGTGTAAGAGGCCGAAGCGGATTGCAATGGACAAGGCTATGTAATATTGCAGGATGTAAATAACTGAAAGTTAACTTTACTAAAGATGATTAGGATGATGATGATGACACATTGCATTATCAAATATTTCTGTTAGGCACTCCATCACCACTTCAATCGAAAAAATTAGTTCTCATTCGTTTTTCTATCAATTCGAAAGGTAAATCGGGTTCCTGCATTGCTTTTACTTTCAACCTGAATAACTGATTGATGCGCTTCGATAATATGCTTTACAATAGACAAGCCCAAACCGCTTCCACCTTTAACCCTGGAGCGGTCCTTATCAACCCTGTAAAAACGCTCAAAAATACGAGGGAGGTGCTCCTCGCTTATGCCTATGCCATCATCTTTTACTTCGACAAAACAATACGAATCATCAGTTGATAAGGAAAGCGTAGTAGTGCCTCCCTGCTTGCCATAAGTAATGCTGTTATTTACTAAATTGATTAACACTTGCCGTATACGTTCGCGATCTGCCAATACTGCACATGAATCAATATGCGTGCTAATAATCAAATAGCAGTTATTCTGAATGGCTTTGCGCCTAAGATCCTCGGCCACATCGTAAATCAGTTTTACAATATCGAACTCTCGAATTTCAAGTGCAAACCTGCCGGGTTCCAATTGCGATATCGCATCAAGGTCATCTATGAGTGAGGTGATACGCTCAAGGTTTTCGGCTGCTTTACGCAAATAAGAAGTGCTAATGTTTTTATCTTCAAGAGCCCCATCAAGCAAGGTGTGTATGTACCCCTCGATATTAAATATGGGTGTTCTTAATTCATGCGAAACATTTGATAAAAACTCCTTTCGGTACGAATCCACATTGCGCAGTTTATTCATTTCTATTTCGCGCGCTTCTTCAATTTTCTCAATGTTCAATTCAATTAACCTAAGCATCGAACTGCTTGAAAAGTTTGTTTGCTGTTCTGGCACTAACGATTTGGAAAGTTGTAAAAGTTTATCTCTGAAACGTTTCAGGTGAATGCGTTGTCTATATTTATCGGCCATCCAAATGGCGACAACTATTAAGATTATAGCAGAATAAACTAAATGAATCACGTCTTACAAGTCAAACTTATATCCAATACCTTTTATGGTACGAATATAGTCATCTCCCAACTTTTCACGAATTTTTCGAATATGCACATCAATCGTACGATCACCAACTACAATGTCATCGCCCCATACTCTACTCAAAATATCTTCGCGGGTAAACACTTTGCCCGGTTTGGTAGCAAGTAAACTCAACAATTCAAATTCTTTGCGGGGTAGGCTTATTTGGGTTCCCTTTAGCATTACATGATACTTTTCGCGATTAATGAGTAAGTCGCCAAAGTGAAGTGGCAATGTTTCATCGCTACTGCGGTTTACTCTACGCAACAACGCATTTACTCTACTAATAAGTAAGCGTGGTTTAATTGGCTTGGTTATGTAATCATCTGCTCCATTATCCAGTCCTGCTATTTGCGAATACTCTTCTGTACGGGCAGTTAAAAAGGTAATGAGGGTATGTTTAAGTTCCGGAATTTCTCGTATTTGTCTGCATGCTTCTATGCCATCCATAACAGGCATCATGATATCCAGAATGATAAGGTCAGGACGCTCTTTGAGCGCCACTTCAATGGCTTCTTTGCCATTGGTGGCTAGAGATACATCATAATCTGACTTCCTTAAATTGTAACTTACAAACTCAAGTATATCCGGATCATCATCTACCAACAATATCTTTTCGTGCATAAATTGCTTTTTGCAAAGTGACACCAATTAGGTTAGTACAAAGTAAACTAAAGATTATTAAATTATTAATAAAGGCTAAACTTAATATTTGCAATATGTAAAGTATGAAACTTCAGCTACGTTTTTTTTAAAACCGTATTAGTCAAATTATATCCTTCTTGAGCAATATTGCTATTAGTAAAGTGCCTATCCTTACTCTACCGGCACCAGTTTGTAATCCTTAAATTTAAGTATATGTACTTTTAAGTTGCTATATCTATTTTTTCCTGTTCCTTTTATATTAAACAAATCGTTGTTAAACAGGGCAGCATCTTCTTCACTAAATCCCGATTCTACTAACTTACCGCTGTTGCCAATATCAATAAGCCCTTTGGTAAAAAAGTACGCAAGATAAGCTGCCTGTGTGGGTGCCGCGTGGTAACGGTTGGTATATACTTTCTTGAACTCCGTAAATTCAGGACTATTGTAATTTACATAGTTAGAATTAAAAATGGTAGTATTGAATTTAAGGAACTGATTAAAATCGATGGATTCGAAATTCTCCCAGGTTGGCATTCCGAAAACCGTAAGGTTTTCGCTATCTGCATAATACTTTAACCAATTAAAAACTGCCGACACATACGATTCATCATTGCTTGCAATAATAATCAACCGTTTTGTTTTGCTGCTCTTTAATACGAGCGAATCCTTGGTTATACCGTACTCAAATGGAATTACAGTTGAGCTATCGCCCATCCCTCTCAATTGGTTAATAAAACTAAATGCCAGGTTTTTTTCTTTATTATTCGAAGGGCGATATAAACAAGTAATTTGTTCAGCCGCATAGTTCTTGAATATATACTGCGATGCCATCTTTATTAAAAGCGCATTGTTGGGAACGAGTTGAATGCACTGCTCACAATCTTGCTGAATTGCATTAAGACATACAATCCACTTACGATGCATTTTATTTTGTTTTTGCAATTGATCGAGCTGCACCTGGTTCAGCTGAGAAAAAATATAAGAGGCATTATATGTTTCATCCAAAATCAAGTTTGCTGTCAATAAAAGCGAATCTTGAGCGGTATCTATTGCACGGCTTTTAAGTTTTATCTTTTCGGATGCATGATCAGCAGCAGCCATTTGAAATCCCTGATAAAAACTTATTGCTGCTGCAGATCGCTCAGTGCCGTCAGAGCCTACTTTTGTTTCGCTGCCAGTGCCGCCTTCAGTTTGCAGGTTCTCTTCAAAATCAAATGGCAATACAAAGTTCATGGAAAGTGTTTGTTCGCCCTTTTCCGTATTATCAATGACGGTGTCCTTATTAGAATGAATCGTTGTAGCAGTATCCGTTGGAAACTGTATTTGCGAAGAAGTTTTAGTCCTTTTTGAAGGATTACATGCTGAAAGCAAAACGGTACATAAGCCAATAAACAGTGCCGTCCGATTGGCAATGCACTTAACCCCTCTTGCAAAAGCCTTGATCTTCACCAAGCTTTACTTTAAAAAAATGTTTGTTGACGACACAAGCATATTATCGAGATAGATATTTACTTTATACGCACCGGCTACAAAATTGCGCTCTTCTTCTTCATATTTCATGGTTACTTCCTGCTTATCATTGTTGTAATTTATTTTTGTAGAGGTGGTAAAAAGTTGTTCTTCGTTGCTTCCCTTTACAGTAAATTTATTTGAGCCTTCGCTGCGGTTGCCAAGTACCTTGCCACCTGGTTCGGTTATTTGTAAATATACTACCTTTTCTCCAGCCTTGGCTATTTTATTGTCCATAATGGTAAACGAAGATTCAAATTTATTGGTACGCTTAGCCAACGAAGTTACGCTGTACTTATCATTTCCACGTTTCTTAAATGTTGCCAATTTTACGTACTCTACTCCAACAATGCTTGCCTTGTCAACTGTAGATGCGAGGTCTTTGGTTAACTCATCCACTTTGCCCGTAAGATTTTCTTTATCAACTGTAAGCTGTTGATTTGCCAACATGAGCGAATCAATTTTATCCAGATACTGGTCGCGCATTTCGCGCAATGAGGCTAACTCAGCTTGCAATTTAGAATTCAGCTCTTGCGAATTTTTACTCGTTTTAATAAGTTGATTAATTCGCAATTTCTGGTCATCTACCCGGCTATTAGCTTCGGCCAGGAGGCTATCAAGCTGGGCATTCTGGCCTTTGTATTTATCCAGCTCATCGTAGGTTGCTTTAAGCTCGTTTTCAATATCCGTTTTTTCAATTACAAGCGAATCGGCTTTGGCTTGAACATATTGAACTTCGGTTTTTGTGTTTTGCATTTGGTAAACATTACCTCCCAGCGAAGCTGCAAGTAATACGCCCAATACAACTTTTGTGGTGTTACCACTTTTTGAATTATTATTTTCCATTTAAAATTGAATATTAATGAGTAGAAAGAATGACGCAAAATGTAAACAAATATTATGCTAACAAAATTTTATGTGTAATTATTTTAGGCGAATGCCGGCCACTTGTATTCTATTTGACAAATCGTGCCAATAGTGCCTGGTCGGGAATCATACAATTTGCCCTCTTGCCAAACAATCTATACCGGCTTTTTGCTATGATATTGTAAACTCCATTTCGAATAAACTTTGGGAATATTTTAGTATAACTAATGATGACAAACCATCCGCCAAGGCGTTTGGCTATTTCAATTACGGCATCGCTTCGTATATATAGTCGATTATTAACCCATAATGCCATGGTATCCTGCTCCATTTGTATGTGACCAAATAGGTTATTGGCCAAAGCAAACTCGCCTGTAAGTGTAGAAAATAAAAATTGTTGATGTTGGTCGTGCTTGATAATAAGCTGTATTGCAACATTGCACAAGTTACAATAACCATCAAAAAAAATGATGGGTTTAGTGGTAGTATTAATCAATTGCTTTAACTCCATTTCCGAAAGATTTTAATACTACTTAAATCAATATGTAATGCCAGAGCCAATAAAATAAATGGAGTAAAAAGAACCTTATACCGAATATATGTTCCTATAATGGGTGTAGTTATACCAATAAGTGCAGTGGAACTTAATGCAAAAAAGAGCATAGCAATTGAAATTAATGCAAATTCCTTTTTATATCTGAAATGAAACATGCCTATTAATAACAAGGAAAATAAAACATAATTCTCTAAAATAGGAAACAACAGTTTAGCATTATTTGTTTCGGGAAAAAATGGAATCGCAAGAATTCTAAATATTGCTTCGGGAATGGCTAGCAGAATTTCGAACACCGATGGACCTTGAAGTAGTGAAGGCAATAGTGTGCTTGCATCTACTTTGGCAGCATAATTAACCGTATTGTTTGCTTGCTGATAAATTGCCAAAGAAAACTGATGGTAGTTTAAAAATACTTCTGCAAAAATCCAGGATGAAACAATGCAAGCAAAAATAAGCAGACTAGCAACTATCGGGTTAAATCTTCGAAAATAGTTTGCCGTAAAATAAAATAGCAAGAATACCATTACTGCAACTGCAAAATAGAGTTTTATTGATGTAAAAATGAGCAGAGAAAGTACAAACCACGCGATATTGACAAAACCCGGCCGTGCTATAACATTAGAAAGAGCTATAATAAACAAGGCAAAGAAACACCATGCTACTGTTTCCTTAAAAGCCATCGAAAACCAAAACAAACATCCCGGTAGTGATGTGGTGCAAATAAAAAACGCCAACTGGATAGCTGATTTATTATACAGCATTGCAAATGCAGGTAACGATGGAATTTTACGACACAAAAACACTGAAGCACAAAGCGAAAAAAATGCCCACCACAAATTCATAATACTAAAATAAAACCAATGAAGCGGAATGGCAACCATATTAAGCCTTATTAAAGTGCGCGTATCATTGTGAGTTTGAAGTCGGTGATTCCAACCGGGAAAATTGCTTGTAATTGGTTTAACTTGCACATCATTAGCCTGTCCCCAAAAAATACTAAAGGCAGTGGTTTTATCTGTGAGAAATAATTTTGCAAAGGGCCTTGTGCCTTCAAACACATGATAGATGTCGGCATTAACATCATACTTTTTTGCCAAATTTACTTGTACCTGAACGATTCCAATTTTTAGAATAAAAATTATTGCAATGATTTTATTTGGAACCCCGGATAATTTAAAAAAAGGCAATCTTATGATGCCATAAAGCATGCCTAAAGCAAGCACTGTAAATAATACTGCCTCGATCAAATGTTTATTATTTTTTTGATAAAGCCATATCGAGAAGCCATCGCATTCAAATCGATATTATCAGCTATCCAAATCATCAGGAAAGGTAGAAAGATGGATTTATATCGAACTAATGCACCCTCCACAGGCACTATCAATCCAAGTAAGGAAAAGCCGGCCACCACAACCGATACACAAAGTAAATTAAGATCTGTTTGCTTTTTTCTATTATACATGGCAACCAATGTAAGCAACAATACAACAGCATTTTCGATAGCCGAAATTACGATAAATGGGTTGGACCAATCAGAAAACGGGCGCAACAATGTATTGATAAACGCGCGAGGCAATGCCACTATCAATTGTGAATAGTTTGAAAAATCGGGAGTAGAAAAATAACTGCCCGCATTCATTTGTTGGGCGAGAACAATAAAAGCCTTACGCTTTTCAATTAGAGCTGTTAATACATTGATACTTCCAACATAATGACTGAACAAAAACATTAAAAGATAAAAAAGACTTACGCCCGCAAACCACCATGCAATGCTTACGGAATGCCTTTTTATTAACTTGCGTACAATACTTAAAATCAACAAACATGGCAACACAATTAATACCACGTAAAATTTTAAAAATGCAAGCATCAACATAACAGCTATTATACCAATAAGATCCAGGTAAGTAGCAGCGTTAGAAATGAATTTTGAGAAATGAAAAATCATCAGGCCCAATCCAAATATGGTTAGGGCTTCCTTCAAAATTCCTGACGTCCAAAATAATATAGAAGGAAGCAAAAATAGGAGCACAAACAATACACCGGGTGGAGTTTGCGAGTACTTACTAAAAACCTTGAACAGCGCCATCAATCCTACAAATGATAAAAAAGTAAAAAACATCATTTGTATCAGATAATCGCCAGCCGAAACTAATATCAAGCCTGCATTCATTATTATCATTACATGATTACTGGAATATGAATGCTTCGCATTTTCCCAATTATTAACACTTACCCGCAAACTATAATTTTCGCTTGTAAAATGGCCTTGTAAAAAATCGTATGTTGCAAATGGCTTTATCTGCAAATGCTGTAAGATTAGTCGGGCATCATCATAATATCGAAATATGTCTGCAGTTTGCCTATTGGTGTAATAAAAGGTATAAATTAAAAACATGGCGAATGCAAAAAACAACTTAACAAGAAAAGCAAGTTGAAAATTAAGTGGATGTAATCTTCGGAAAAAGAAGAATCGATTATTACGTATTATCTTTACATACAACACTAACCACAAAATTCTGAAGACCAAAATCATATGACAAAAGAAAGAAAATCGGGGAACAAATATGCTAACTGCAAAAAGGAATTAGCCATGTATCGTTTCCTTCACACTAAAGCGCTTCATAATTTCTGCTTCGTATTGTAAAATTTCTTCCCAACGCTGATCAACATCTTCCTTACCATATTTGCGTGCAAAATTTATGAAGGTTGTATAATGATTAGCTTCGCTAATCATTAAATCGCGATAAAAACCAGCAAGAAAATTATCGGTAAGCTTTTCGCTAAGTATACGAAATCGCTCACAACTGCGCGCTTCAATCATGGCTGCAAACAGCAGCCTGTCTACCATAATTTGATTAAGGTTAGCCCCTTTGCGCATAAACTCCAATAATAAATTTACATACTCATCTTTTCTTGACTTGCCAAGCTTCATACCTCTTTGCAACAACAGTTGATGCACCATTTTAAAATGTGCCATTTCCTCCTGGGCAATTTCAATCATTGACTCAACCAAGTCCGAAAATTCAGGATATAAAATGATTAATGAAATTGCATTACTTGCAGCCTTTTGTTCGCAGTAGGCATGATCTATCAATATCTCTTCTATGTTTTCTTCTGCAATATTTACCCATCGTGGGTCAGTGGCAAGCTTTAACTTAAACATGACGATAGCGGATTATATGTTCTTTTTACTCTTTAAAATTTTCCTTCTTGTATGAAATTCTCACTTCGGGTGGCAAAAGCTGATTAAGAAAAATGATAAAGTCCCCCGCCTTGTCAACATAACAATTGGTTATAGAACAACTTCGCGTATAAAAAGCACTGCGGTAATTAAATTTGATAACTCTTGGATAATGGTCGTAGCTAATATAACCCAGATTTGCAAAGTCTTTATAGTAAACGGTATCGAGCAAATCGAAACGATAATCGTTTACAAACTTTCTTACGATTTTTCTTTCCTTGCGGCTAAGTTTTCGATTCAGATAATTTACGGTAGACTTTCCATCATCTGACAAACCCGCTATTACAAGGCTATCCGCAGTTAATCGGTAATCTTGTCTTAATAATTGAAAGCCGAGATTATCGGACCAAAAAATCTCAAACTGTTTTCCAGATAATGCTTGAGCATTCGCCAGTACTGGAAATACTGCCAATAGTATTAATAAAATAAAAATATTCTTTTGGATAGATTGCATGCTACAACATATAGGGATATAGTTACGCCATTATTGTTTCTTTAAATAATGAGTTAACAAATTCCATTTTATTAAACAACTGTAGGTCTTCTATTTTCTCTCCTACTCCAATGTACTTAACCGGTATTTTAAATTCATTACTGATGCCGATAACAACACCACCCTTGGCTGTTCCATCAAGTTTAGTTAATGCCAACGCATTTACCTCGGTAACAGAAATAAACTGCCTGGCTTGTTCAATCGCATTCTGACCGGTACTTGCATCAAGTACAAGTAGTATTTCGTGGGGAGCATCGGGAATCACCTTTTGCATTACGCGTTTAATTTTTCCTAATTCATTCATCAGGCTGGTCTTATTATGCAGCCGCCCGGCAGTATCTATCAATGCAATATCCACTTCACGTGCTTTGGCTGCTTGCACGGTATCAAAAGCAACCGAAGCAGGGTCGGCACCCATTCCTTGGCTAATGATTGGCACATCTACACGTTTACTCCAAATAGTTAGCTGATCAACAGCTGCTGCCCTAAAAGTATCGGCCGCTCCCAGCAAAACCGACTTGCCGTCTTGCTTAAAATGATTGGCAAGTTTGCCAATTGTGGTAGTTTTACCAACGCCATTTACACCTACCACCATTATTACATAGGGCTTCTTAGTAGAATCATATATATTAGCCGGAGTTAAATCTCCTTGCTGCTCATTAAGCAACATGGTAATTTCTTCCTTTAACATTTGATGGAGTTGGTTTGCTCCCACGTACTTATCCTTTGCAACCCGGGCTTGAATTCTTTCAATGATAGTCAAGGTAGTATTTACTCCTACATCTGACGAAACCAGTATCTCCTCCAACTGATCTAGTATTTCATCATCTATGGCTGACTTACCTGCTATCGCTTTGGTAATTCTGGTAAATACATTGTCACGGGTTTTTTCTAACCCCTTGTCCAACGATTCCTTTTCTGATTTGCCAAATATTTTACTGAAAAAACCCATACGGCCTGTTATTTTTTATTCTCAATATATCTTTATAAAAAATGGCTTCTCTCTACAAGCGAAAGAAGCCATTTACATATTTTATGAATTGCGATAATTACTTATCTTTCAAAAAATCTTTTACGTGATCGTTATGCACAATCTCTTCTTTGAATGAATATCCTCCTGATGCGGTTTTAACCATTTTAATTACGCGCGAAAACTCTTTTCCCTTTCCTGTTTTTAGTGTCGCAACAACCTTCTTTGCCATTTTATTTTCGTATTAATTTAGATTATTAATTACTTGATTTCCTTGTGAACTGTCATTTTCTTAAGCACTGCGTTGAACTTTTTCAACTCCAAACGCTCAGGGTCATTCTTCTTATTCTTGGTAGTAATATAACGAGAAGTACCCGGTTGTCCACTATTTTTGTGCTCGGTGCATTCTAAAATTACTTGAATGCGATTTCCTTTTTTTGCCATTGTTCAGTTATTTTTTCTGTTAATCCTAAATATTAAAGGCTGCCTTTACGAAAAACCTTTTCTATAGCTGCGCTTATACCCAATTTGTTAATAGTGCGTAATGCACTTGTACTAACCTTTAACGTAATCCATTGGCCGGTTTCCGGAATGAAAAAACGCTTAGTTTGAAGATTGGGATTAAACCTGCGCTTGGTTTTTTTATTCGAAAATGATACGTGATTTCCTCCTATCGAAGTCTTTCCCGTTAAATCACAAATTTTTGACATAACCTGTTCTTTTTTTGAAGGGTGCAAATATAGAAGAATAATTTCAAATACAAATCTGTGGAGATATTATTTTTCGAACAACAAGAAGCTGTGGCCTGCTCATTTTTTATGTATTGGTTTTAAGGTGGTAAGTTGTTGTGTAAAAAAAATTCTGCCGGTTTTTAAGGAAAGGAAATGCGGCAGAAATCAAGGTGCAATAAGAATGTTGACGTTTTTGTTTACAAAAACCATAACGAATTGCTATCCAAAAACAGACAGCCTATTATTTCAGTCAAATATTAACAGGCTCATTAATTAATTCCAGTTTTTGACAACATTATAAAGGGTGTCGCGCTCAATTGGCACCCGTCCTGCATTTTTAATTAAATCTACCAATTGCGAAGTTGTCATGGCTGGCGATTGCTCCTCGGAACCGGCCATGCTATAAATTTTAGTACTATCATCAATGGTTCCATCTATATCATCTACTCCATAGCTAAGTGCTAACTGAGTTGTTTGGCGACCAATCATAGGCCAGTACGCTTTAACATGATTAAAATTGTCTAGAAAAAGCCTGGAAACAGCATAGTTCTTAAGGTCTTCTATCATACTAACCTCCTCTATGTGCGACATATCGTTATCCTTATTCCTAAACTTAAGAGGAATAAAAGTATTAAAACCACCTGTTTTATCTTGCAAATCGCGCAAGAGGCTCATGTGTTGAATACGGTGCTCATAGGTTTCAATATGCCCATAGAGCATGGTGGCGTTGCTTGCCATGCTCAGCCTGTGAGCAGTTTCATGTATTTCGAGCCATTCATCAGCGGTGCATTTATCGGCACATATCTTAGCTCTGATTTCGGTGGCAAATATTTCGGCTCCTCCTCCGGGTATCGAGTTCAGGCCATTCTCCTTTAGGTAGCCAAGACCCTCGCTATAGGTCATCTTCGCCCTTTTTATCATATAGTCCAATTCTACTGCTGTAAATGCTTTAATGTGCAAATCGGGACGATGTTCCTTTATAGCCTTTAATAGCCTTGCAAAATAATATATGTCCATTTTGGGATGTACGCCTCCAACAATATGTACTTCGGTAATTGGATGTCCATCATAGCTTTTTACTTTATCAAGCATTTCGTCATAGCTAAGCTCCCATCCTTCTTCGCGATTTTTGTACTGACGCGAATAGGAACAAAAATTACAACTAAAGATACAAACGTTGGTAGGCTCAATATGAAAATTGCGGTTAAAATATACATGGTCGGCATTCTTTCTTTCTCTGACCACATTAGCCCTTACTCCGAGCAGGTTGATATCTGTATGATATAACACTAATGCATCTTGGTTACTTAGTCTAATATTATTTTTAACTTTTTCAACTATGGTTTGCACGGGCATCGATTTTATTGAACCCTCTAACAAATTCAATTGGGAGTCTGAAGTTTTCATTTACTGTTTTGACTTTACAAATCGTTTTACATAATCTTTTTTGTTAGCTGATATTCTTATAAAATATCCACCACCCGGCATTAAGGAGGTGTCGATTATGAATTTGGTTTGCGTTGCATATTCATCCTTCAGATAAATCTCGTTAAAAAATAATTGACCTAAAGCGTTGTAAATATTAACTTCTATATCGGTACTAAGTTCTCCAACTATAAGCACATTAAGCTCATTTGTTGCATCACCGGGAAGAAATAAAGAAGGATAGATTTCAAAATCAACTTCGGCAGTATCGACCTCAGCAGGTGCTGGCGCGCATATGGAGTTTGTAAAAAAGGATGATCTGAAATTTTCAAGGGCATTATTCATTCTTTTACACTGAATTTTTGTAAACATATTCAGGCATTTATCATAGGTGTAATCCATATAGTTCATATACATATCTCCTTCGGGTGCATTTCCACATAGTGCAGAAATTTTCGGAAATTGAGGACATTGAAACCCTTGTCCGCTGTTAATACCATAGTTAGGCCCCTCTTGCGGTGGGGTATCTGCGCAGAAGTCGTCTCCACACTGCGAATCACCCCAAATATGATAGAGACCCAACCAATGCCCAACCTCATGGGTTACGGTGCGTCCACGATTATAAGGAGGGCTAACTGTACCTTTATTGCCAAAAGCTGAAGATAAAATAACTATCCCATCATTTTCAGGCGGGCCGCCCGGAAAAGTGGCATAACCTAATAACGAACTGCCCCCACCGAAATCCTTTAAATCACCAACCCAGATATTCAAATATCTGTCAGCAGGCCACGCATTGCTGCCACCTGCGGTATCAAACTTGATTTTATCATCCAATGTAAAAAAGGAATTGGTAGTCAACTTGCGCACAATGCCGCTTGATGGGTTGCTATCCGGATTTATGCTTGCCAGACAAAATTGAATTTTGGAATCGCCAATTGCTGGCTTAAATACATTAGGTACTGCACTTAAGTCGTTGTTATTCGCTCTAAAATCTTCGTTCAAAATGTCTATTTGTGATTCAATTTGTGCTGAAGGTATGTTTGTACCTACACCCAAAGGCTCTCCTTTGTATAGTACATGAACAACCACAGGTATAACAATAACACCGGATATTTGGTTTTGGTTTTCATTTTCCAAAACTTTGGTATTGCCATAACTTTTGCCTGCCATATACTCGGTGGTTCCGCACCTGATTATAGCATCTTGAGCAATAAGGCTTAATTGTGAGAAGAAATAAGCGAGAACGAGAACTATTATTTTTTGCATACGGTGATGGTGCTTTAACGCACTTTTCTTAGAGACTATTGATAATAAAAAAACGCAACCAAAAGTACTTCTTAGTTGCGCTTTTTTAAAATTATTTATTTAAATTTATTGAATACTTATTCGCTTTGTATAAATCTTGCCTTCGGTACTAAATAACATATTATATACTCCCTTTTTCAAACTACTTAAATCAAGTTGATAGTTACTGTTTGTAAAAGCCTTTTCTTGCGTACTAAATACCTTTTGGCCTACAAGATTATGCACTTCTACTTCAAATTGACGAATATTTCCTGCCATAAATGATAGATTAAAAATACCACTTGAAGGGTTAGGAAATATACTCATGATTTCGGCAGCATCTGAAATTTCGTTAATGCTTGCCGGAACACAGCCTAGAGAAGTTAATAATGCTTTACGAGTTCCATTGTTAGGGTTAAATAGCAAGTTCATGCGAGCCCCTTGTCCTATCGAAAACATGTTCATACAATCATCGTCAACATAATCCATATAGTTCATAAACATTTCGCCATTAGGTCCATTACTACAAGTGATCTTTGGAAATGATGGGCAACCAAAATTAGAGGATTGTTGCACAGGAGTATCGGAAACGAAATCGTTTCCGCAATTTGAATCTCCCCAAATGTGACGAAGATTTAGCCAGTGGCCAACTTCGTGCGTTGTTGTACGACCAAGGTTGTATGGGCTAAATGAGCCCGGATTTGCAATGCTTCCTATCGAAGAATACAATACAACTACGCCATCGGTATTGGCAGCACCACCAGGAAATTGTGCATAACCTAATAAGCCACCACCTAAGTTACAAATCCATAGATTTAAGTAACTATCACGAGGCCATGCGTCTACACCACCCTGACTCGTGAATTTTGCATCATTACTTGAGCCAAATGAGCTTTTTGTTGTCTGTACACGGTTAATTCCAGTATGCGGGTTACCTTGAGGGTCGCGCTTTGCAAGACAAAACTGAATTTGTGAATTGGCAATAAGTGGCTTAAACACAGCAGGAACAAGGTTAGTGTCAGTATTAGTAGCACTATAGTCTTGATTTAATTGCTCTATTTGAGCAAATATCTTAGCATCTACTATATTCTGTGTTTGAGTTTTCCATAATACATGCGCAACAACCGGAATGGTCACAATGTTTGTTACTTTATTTAATGAGGGATTTGCATCAACTTCTGCAGCTTCTGCATTTAATCTGTCATAATTGGCTTTAAACTGCGAGTCTTTGGACATTAACTCTGCGTTGTGTTCATGTGTTGCGCATTGGCGCGTTCTTTTTTGATCCTGCGCATTCATGCTGCTTATGCATAAAAATGCGGCAGATACTACAAGTAGTGTTTTTTTCATTATTTTAAAGAATTTATTGTGTTAATTATCTTTTTGCAAATGTAACTATTTTCAATCCTGCTATATAACTTGTTTAAAAATGTTTCTAATAATCGTGCATAAAATGGCTGAAACCATATTAACGAAGATCAATGTAGCAACTAATTAATTTTTTATCAATCGCTCCATTTTTAAGATCGCTCCTGTTGATGCATCTATCATTCTAATAAAATACATTCCTGGCTCTAGCTCAGTCCCAAGGCCGGACGTGGTTTCAGATATTGTTTTTGCAAAAACACGTTGTCCGCTTATGGAATATATTTCGAGCTTACAAACCATGCCTGAAACCGGCAGTAGTATTGAAAAATCATGCGAAAATGGATTAGGCCCAACAGCCAAATCAGTTTCTAATTGATTGCCTTCGCGGCAATTATTAATAACATAGGTTGGTAGCGATGTGCGGCTACAACCTGAAGCAGTGTTGGTAACGATAACCCTATAGGTACCTGCCTGATTGCTCATATATACTTGATTGGTTTGTCCATTCAATAGGGTTGCATTTCGTCTCCATTGATAGGTTAAGTTATTACCTGAGTTTGCCAGCATGGTGATGGTTTGAGCTGCACATTTTAGAACGGTATCTTTAGGCGTAATGGTAGCAGCTGGCAATGCTTTTACCTTTACTTGTATTGCATTCGATGCAGAAGTATTACCACAATTATTAGTTCGAATTACACTGTAATTAAAAGTTCCTGTTTGATTTACTGTATAAGTTGACATTACCGCTCCAAGGATGTCAACCCCATTCTTCTGCCATTTAAATGTGCCGGTAGATGGTGTGGCTGCAAGTGTCACACTTCCGCCCTTACAAAAAGTGGTTGGACCATTTGCAGCTATTGCAACCTGCACAGGCGGGCAAAGAACAACAAAACTAGCTTGCATTACGCCTGAATGCGGATTGCATTGATAATTGTACGTTCCAACAACTGCAGGCACATACAAGAAGGTTGTTACATTGGGGCTCATAGGCGAATTCCATGGTGCTGCTCCGTTAGGAATAACTGTACTGGTGGTGGTATGACTACCATTTACGTACTGCCAAATCACAGTATCACCAAGGTTCATACTAAAAGTACTTGGCGAAAACTGAAACGAGCTTACTTGAACAGTAAACTTTGCCGCATAAGTTTTATCGCTTATAGCCATTCCGGCAGTTAAAAGAATAAATAATAATGTAGTTTTCTTTGCCATTTTTGATTTTTTTTGATTTAAGAGTTAAGCAAATATATGTCTTTTTTTTATCCAAATCAAGTTTGTAAGCCAATAAATGAAAATTTATTCTTGCCTATTAATATTAATGCAATTACAACTACTAAAGAATCCTGCTTTAGCAATATCCGGATGGAGCATATCTTTAAGAAAATAAAACGATTCAGTCTTAAAATAAATACTTGCCATGAAGAGATATAGAAATTAATAATTATTCTTTGCCGCTTATTAAGCCTCCAAGCAAGCCTCCGGTTATTCCACCAAGACCGCGCGACTCTTCTCTACCTCCAAAAGATCCTCCCGCTTGTAATATACGACCAGCTAACCTCGATAATGGTAGGCTTTGCAGAAACACTAAACCAGGACCTGTAACAAGGGCTGTAAACAAACCTTCGCCACCGAATAAAGCATTTTTAAATCCTCCAACAAATTTAATGTCATAATCAATGGTAGGGCTAAAGCCAACCAGACAACCAGTATCTACGCGCAATGTTTCGCCTTGCTTCAATTCTCTCCGTATAATCGTACCACCTGCATGAATAAACGTATTGCCATTTCCTTCTAATTTTTGCAGAATAAATCCTTCGCCTCCAAATAGGCCTGCACCAAATCTTTTAGTGAAAGCCACATTTATTTCTATCCCTTGAGCAGCGCAAAGGAATCCATCCTTCTGGCAAAAAAATGCTCCTCCATGATCTGCAGGATTTATTCGAATAATTTTTCCCGGGTATGGAGCTGCAAAAGCAACTTTACGCTTGCCACCACCCTGATTAATAAAACTGCTTATAAAAAAACTATCTCCGGTTATCATACGCTTTAAGCCTTTGAATATACCTCCACCTGTGCCGGTTTGCATTTCTATTCCCTCTTCCATATAGAGCATGCTTCCTACCTCGGCACGCACCGCCTCTTTCGGATCTAATTCAATTTCCACCAATTGAACATCATCACCTACTATGTTAAAATCAATTTCGTGAACCATCTTTTATTAATTTATATAGTTTAAAAAAATCTAACGTTTCTATTTGCAAATTTGTGTAAAATAAACGCTTCAAATAAAATTATCTTTGCGCATCTAGTAAATAGTCTGTAAATTAGATGCGAATTAAAAACATTGTTACTATGGCACGATATTTTTTACTTGCATTCTTCTTCGCCTTAATTATTTCGCTAGATACCAAAGCGCAAACAATAAATCAGGTGGATACTTCGCTTAATGGAAAACTAGCACCTAATGAGTACAAGTTTAAACTACGCAGACCCGCTCAATGTATTGACAAAGGAACTTTGCAAAAAACCGGAGAAACTTTAAAATCAAGATTGAGCGATGACGGAACAGAAGTTATTATTAGTAATTGGAGGTTTGGAAATTCGGTATATTTTGAAATAACCTACCCAGATGGGCAGAAAGATGTATATGTAAAAAGTCCTTGTGCGCTGGAAATGATTATGCCTTTGTAAAAATAAACCATTTAGGTCATGATAAAAAAAGTTCAAGTTTCAAATTCGGCTAAATATTGCTTGACAATATTTAGTTACATGTTTTATATTTTTACTATAAGCGCATGTAAAAAAGATTCTTCGCAAGATGAAATTCCTTACATCGGAATAAATTACACTCCCATTGAAATTGGCGACTGGATCATTTACGATGTTGATTCAACCTATAAGGCAGGATTTACAAATTATGTTCACGCCCATTATCAAATAAAAGAGGTAGTTGCAGACACGTTTATTGATGATGAAGGACACCTTGCATATCGTATCGAACGATTTCGTAAAGATTCTGGTCAATTTCCAGATTGGACAATTTATCAGGTATGGAGTGCGCGCATTAGCAGCATGGCGTATGAGCGAAACGAAGACAATAACCGTTTCATTAAAGTTAGCTTTCCGATTAAGAATGGTAAAACATGGAATGGAAATAGCAAAAACATATTTGAGCGCATGGATTATGAATTTACTGATGTGCACGTAAATGAACAGGTTGGAAAATTTAACCTTGACTCAGTTGCTACTGTGTTGCACACTGATGACACCACCAATTTGGTGAAGCCCGAATTTGAATATGAAAAATATGCTGCCAATGTGGGCTTGGTATATCGTTACAGTTACAAAATTGAACGACAAGCACAGCAAGGCAACCCCAATATTATTGATACAGTAAAATACATAAAGTACATAGAGAACATAATTGATTATAAGAAATAACATTTTATTCTATGAATTCACTATTTAAAAAAAACAATATTGTAATTGCTTTACTATTTTTTTCTTTGACAACAGCTGTGGCTCAGGACCGATATGTGGTGCAGTTGAAAGATAAGAATAATTCACCCTACAGTTTTTCTAATCCGGGTGCGTATCTAAGTCAAAAATCTATAACCAGGCGAGCGAATCAAAATATAGCCATAGATTCTATGGACTTGCCTGTAAACCCTGTTTATGTAAGCACTATCAGTAATCTCGGTGCAACGATTATAAATTATTCGAAATGGCTAAATACCATAACCATTCAAACTACCAACTCACAAGTGCTTGCCGATGTTCAAGCTTTATCATTTGTGAGTTCGGTAAATAATGTAGGCAGAATAATAGTAGCCACATCTGCAGATATAGACAGCAGAAAATTTAAGGGCAGTGAAATATTAACAAGACCGAAAGCGGCAAATTCAGAAAAGTCAAATAGTTTTTCTTATGGCCCGGCCTTTCATCAGATTAATATGCTAAACGCTATTAACCTGCACGATGCCGGCTTTAGTGGCAATGGAATGATGATTGCTATAATGGATGCTGGTTTTTGGAAAACAGATTCGCTTCCAGTATTTGATAGCCTATTCGCACAAAACCGAATAGTAGCAACTCATGACTTTGTTTTGAATAATGACTTAGTTTTTGATTTTCACCCACGTGGCACTTCGTGCCTATCAGTAATGGCCGCTAACCTTCCCGGTACAATGGTAGGAATAGCTCCCCATGTTCAATACATACTATGCAGAATTGAAGATGGCGCTACTGAAAACATAATTGAAGAGTATAATTGGGCTGCAGGTGCTGAATTTGCAGATAGTATTGGTGCAGATGTATTCTCAACTTCACTTGGCTACACGCTATTTGACAATCCAAATCACAACCACAGTTATGCCTCCTTGGATGGCAATACAGCGCCAATGAGCATTGCAGCAGATATTGCAGCAAGCAGAGGCATTGTAGTAATTAACAGTGCTGGAAACGAAGGAAATAGTCCATGGAACTATATTAGTGTGCCAGCCGATGCTAACAACATTTTAGCTGTTGGGGCTGTAGATAGTTTAATGCAATATGCATCATTTAGTGGAAATGGCCCAACCCCCGATGGACGTGTGAAGCCTGATGTATGTGCTTTAGGTCAAGGCACCTATGTGGTTTCGCCCTGGGATGGTTCAGTGGTGCCCGGTAATGGAACCTCGTTCTCAGGACCAGTAATTGCAGGACTTGCTGCTTGCCTTTGGCAAGCGCATAATGCAAAAACCAGCGCAGAACTTACAAGTGCAATTAGACAAAGTGCTTCGCAATACAGTAACCCCGATACACTACTCGGATTTGGGATTCCTAATTTCTCGCAAGCATCCTTCATATTAGGCGGACTAGATACTCCTGTTAGTAAGGACGAAGATTTTATTATTAACTATGGACCAAATCCATTTAAGGATGAGTTTACAATAGGTTTCTTTACTACCACCAATCAGGATGTAACGGTATCTATATATGATGTGACAGGAAAACTACTTCAGTCATTCACAAAATATGTGCTTCCAATTTTTATAAATCAGATTACTATTTCCGAAAAAGTTAGTACAGGCAATATTGTAGTAGCTATAACCAATTCAAAAGGAAAAGTAAGCAGGCAGGTTTTCACCCGCCTGCGTTAGTTTATTGCACTTGCATTTGAAAGGTAACATCAATATCGGTTTCACCGATATTGCATTGTCCATTCTTAGTGCCCGGTTGATGCTTAAGTACTGCCTGAACTGTGCCCTGACCTACAGCTTTTGTTGTCCATTTTGATTGAATACCTATAGGCAAGGAGTTGCCATCCTTATCGGTTACTACAATTTCGACTATATTCACAGTTGCTGTGTAACAAAACAAATGATCGTTGGCCTCTTCAAGCACTTCGTTCGATATACTGTCAACAGGATTTACAGTTTCGTTTAATAAAACGATTTCGGTTAGCCAGGTTTTATTGGCATCAAGCTTAATGGTATCAAAAATATTGGGGCCTAACCCCCCATCTCCATCCGGATCACGAAATGTGGCTGAACGCACATCTGCTAAATTTGCGCTATCCTTAAAAATTAATTTCAAGGTAGTTATAATTTCCTGTTCGTTGCCTGTAGGTGGAGGATTTTCAGGATCATCTTTATCTTTTTTACAAGAGGTTACTACTGATATAATTGCCAAAAAAAATAATGTATTTAAAATTGTTTTTTTCATATTTTTTAAATTAAAGAAAGTTAAAAATTAATCGAATATAAATATTGCGGCCCGGAGCGTTTGCATAATATCTAAATCTATCCATGTAATCGCGATAGCTGTTGTTTGTAAGATTATTAATACCGGTAACCACGGTTACCGATTGTTGTTTATAAAGCAGCGTTGTTGATGCAACCAATTCAACCAATGCATAAGAAGGAGGTGGCGGTGTAAAGTCTTCGTTTGCCGACACACGCCATTGCTTATTTGTATGGCTTACAGTAACGGCCACATAAGCGCTTTTGCTTCGCTTACCATCCTTTAAATTTTGTCTTAATTCCAAGGCATGCCGGTCCGATGGGGTGTTTATTATCCATGTATTTGACTCAAGATTTTGCGCACGCACCAATGAAGCGGTGTAAACCAACTGTGTTGAAAATGCAGGTGTAAGTTTGCAAGTAAGGTCGCTACCATACAATAATGCATCTGCCTGCTTATATTGAAAAGAAGGAAAAGCTCCTTGTATGGTAATCACAGGTTTCGATTCAGGTTGACGGTACACATAATCTGTAATGTAATGCATATAAGGATTCAATTCCAGTTCTATGATTGCATTTTGATATCTCAGCTCTGGAGAAATATTATAGGTCGTTTCAGCCTGCAATTGCGAATCCCCTTTTTCGATGGCGGCTGCCCCGTGATGCAAGCCATAGCTATAGAGCTCATTTACCGAAGGAGGCCTCCATGCCATACCGCAAGCCAAATTAAACGACCAACCTTTTTGGTCTGAATAACTTAGACCTGCATTAATGGAGGTATTATTAAAAGTATGCTCAGGTGTAGTTAGCACATAATTTCCTGCACTTACATAATCGTACTTATAAATGGAAATTTTTCGAAAGTCATACCTTGCCCCTACTTCTGCCAACCAATTATTGTGTTTCCACTTTTCAATTATAAAAACCCCTGCATTAGTGGTTTTATAATTTGGTATAATCAACCTACCTTCTATCGTATTGCTTTGCAAAAATCCACTTACCCCAACCATTCCCGAAATCTCAGAAAAACGGTTGTGATGCCAAATCATATCTGCTGAATGGGTGGTAATTTCCAATTGCATCTCAGGCAAATCGTCATTGGTCTTGCTGCCATGCTTGTCATACTCAGCCCTTTTGTTATACTGCCTTGCATATTGCAACTCGAGTTTGCTTGCTGTACCGGTAAGTATATATGTCTTAGTCTTAAAAAGCTCATGCTGCACATCCTGGAATGGTTTACCAATATCGTAACTAAAATCACCTGTTACTTGCGGAGTATCGCTATTGAAGGCCTGCAAAAGGTCGGTTACATTACCAATGTGCGATGCCGATAGAATTCCAAGCTTGGTGTTAAACTGCGAATAGTACACTTCGGTTGATATTTTCCGCATGCGATAAGCTAAAGCATAAGAAAAATTAACTTCCTGCGTAGAAGAGTTTTTTAGATTATAATGTGGTGTGTGCATGTCGCCTGTTTTCTTTAGCGTTCCATTCACCTGCCATGCAAGCGGGAAACGCTTACCTAACTTACCTTTAAGATTAACGGCACTTGCCATTCCGCGGCCATTGCTCCATCCGCTTAGCAATACGTTGGCACTAACACCGGCACTATCGGCCATAGCGGGCGCACCGGCAATTATAACTCCTGCCATTGCATCGGGACCATACTGAACACTACTTGCTCCTTTTATCACTTGCAAATTACCCACATTCATAGCATCTATTTCAGGAGCATGCTCGGTGCCCCATTGCTGCCCCTCTTGCCTTACTCCATTATTTATAATCAATAACCTATTGCTATGCATACCATGCAACACCGGCTTTGAAATAGTAGCACCTGTTGTTAGCATGTTAATACCTGTTACACTCCTTAAAGTAGCTGCAAATACTTCTCCTTTGGTTTCATTTAATCGATACGCTGCAACTTGCTTTCGTGGCGTGGTAGTTTCATCATTCAACCTGGAAGCAGAAATGGTAATGCGTTCCAACTCTTCCACATGGTGCTCCGTTTGGAAGTTACTGATCATACTTTGGGTTAATGTCAATTTCTCATAAACCGTATCGCAACCGATATGCGTAACCCTGACGGTATATGTTCCACTGCATAAACCATTGACCTTATAAAAACCACTGCTATCGCTTACACCTCCAATTTTTAACTCCACAATGTATACTGCTGCATATTCGAGAGGCATACCGTCATGCTCATCGGTAACATAACCACTTAAGGTATGCGAACAAGGAGGCACCTTGCTTTGCGCATTGGCTATAGCATTCACTAGCATAATGCTCAATGTATTGACTGCAAGCAGTATTAACATTTTGCCAAAACTAAAAATCATCAAAATAAAATAAGAGAGTTACTAAACCCTGAGTAAAACACTAAATAACCAACATAACCTTTACCCTATTTAGGCAAAACTTATGGATAAGATGTCATTGTAAAAGCGCTAAACTAAAGGAGGACCTCGCTCAGGAAAAGTGTAATTTAGATGTTGTCTGAAACCTTCTGGTAATGCACATATGGTGTGACGGTTAAAAGCAAAAGGCGACTGTATGCTTATTTCTTCAAACTTGGCACTATCAATAACTTGAACTGCATAATCACATAGTGTACAAGAGTGCTCATGCTGATGAAAGTGATACTCGTTCTTGGCCAGGCAATGAAAATCATCATGATGCGACCACGCATGTGCATTGGAAAGCACTTGCATTAAAACAAAGATGCTTGTAAAACAACCGACTATGCTTTTTTGATAGGGTACCACAACACAAAAGTAGTAGTTTTTACCATGCAGCAATCATTTGGATTATTAAATATTGCATAAAAAAGCCGGAGGGTAATTTAGCTTTAGAGCCATGTATTGCTAATTCTAAAAGACGCTGCGCTTTATGTTGAAAAATATGCTTGCTCGTTATTGAAGTTTAGGTGGGGAAGTTTCTGTTGCAATTGCCTGCATAAATCAAGATGTATTTGAAGAAACTGCTTATGTTGCATACTTAATGGATTGCGTGGGCGATGATTCATTGCAGTTGTCAACTGCTTTATGCCTGGTATAATAGCCCTTGTTCTTTCGTCAAAATAATTTTGCAAGAAATAATCGGCCACGATTTGTGTAGCAAGATAATTAGGATGTACCATATCGATATCATAAAAGCGATAGTCGCGCAATACATCCACCACAATCTCGTAAGCCGGAAAATAGTGCAAATTTGTTAACTCATCGCATAGTTGATGCACGGCAGTAATCAGTTGCGCCTTACTCAGGTTGTTCTCAACCACTCCATCGCGAATGTGCCGCACCGGACTTACAGTAAATATTACGGTAATATCCGGGTTAACTTTTCGAACTGCAGTGATTGCATTTCGTAACATATCTGCCACCTCGGTAGCCCTTATCAATTTCTTAGTAAACCATGCAGAAGGAGCCCGGTGGCAATTTGCCACCGGCATATCATTATCTGCAAGCACATAATGAAATGCACTGCCAAGCGTAATCACAAGCTTGTTAGCACGCAATAAAAATAAATGAGCTCTTTGGGTAGCCTCATTTATCAAATTAATACATTCATCGCAGGTCATGCCATTAAAATCTGAATGATGTAGCCAACTGCTGCAGACTTCGTTCATGTAAAATGTATCTGATTCAGTATACGTTTTGCCTGATACAATATGTTCAAGATGGGTAGCAATACTTTTGGGATCAAATAAAATTCCGGTAGGGTTATGAATGGTATTGAACTTTAACTGCGACAACTGAACACCAATATTTCCTGTAAAGCATGAGCCTATTAAAAAAATAGAATCGCTAAATGTGATTAAAGAAGAGGGCCTCTTAATTTGTATGTCTAACTGCAACTTCATTCGTACCTAGTCTTCCTTTTGCAGCCACAAATCAAAGTACTTATCCCGCTTCTTTATTGGCTCCAGCGCTATTTGATACACCGCCTGAAACTTTTTTTCTAACTTGAGTTTTATAGTCTGCCCACGTCTGAATACATGCGTTTCGAATGTCAAATTTGTAGAAACTTTGACAAGGCTGTCAATTTTTTCCGGTCCACCTACCCCATCAAAATAAATAATGATATCCCCGGCAGTAATACCTTTGTTAAAGCCTTCCGAATTTCGCGTAACACCTGTAACTGCGAATCCTTGCCTTACCGCATTACCTTTAATGCCGAGTGTCCATGATAACGCTGAATCTATCGTTTGTTTATACAATATTCCAAATTGATCGAAATAAGATGCCGTTGGTACCGCACCTGTAGATGTTATCCATTTATCGAAAAAGGAACTCATATTTGTACCGGTAATGGTATTAGCTGCAGCAATAACATCAGAATAGGAAAAAGGCTTATCAAGTTGTTTGCTGTAAATGGTATACATGTAACGCATCAGGGTATCAAGATTTTTTAACCCTTGTGTGCGCGAAATAATTTCCAAATCTAATAAGAGACCTACCATACCACCTTTGGTGTAATAAGAAACGGTACTGTTTGGTGAGTTTTCGTTGGCGCGATAGTATTTAATCCATGCGTCAAAACCACTTTCATCAAGAGATTGCACATCATTGCCCGGAGTATGTATGAGATAACTTAATGATCCTGACACGGTTTTTAAATAATCATCTTGTTTTACAAGGCCGCACCGGTAAGTAATCAGGTCATCATAATAAGCTGTGAAGCCTTCGGCAAACCAAAGTAATTCGCAATAATTTTCGTTATCATAATCGAATGGACCTAAAGGCTCCGGCCTTAATCGCTTCACATTCCACAAATGAAAATACTCATGTGCAATTAAGTTTAAATGACCTCTATACAAATCATCCTTACTAAAAATCTCCGTACTTCCAGCAAGGGTGCAACTGTTTTTATGTTCCAAGCCACCACCTGCTCCGGGATAGTGGTGCGAAAAAAAAACATAGCGCTTACAGGGATTTTCTCCAAAAACATTCGTACATGCTTTAATAATCTTTCGCGTATCGCGAACTAATTTATCCTTGTCAGGATTCACGTTTCCATAAATTGCAAACTCATGAGGAATTCCTTGGGCCTCAAATTGAATAACCTGATGATTACCAACTTCTACCGGACTATCAACCAGTTCGTCATAATCCATTGCCACTACTTCAAACCTAGTATTAGCAATTTGCTCAAGCGCTGTGCTTAAATTTTTCCAGTCAGATAAAGGGACGATGGCTAAGGTGCAGGGTTGGTTAATGAATCCCTCTACAAAACAACATATAGTTCCGGGCATAATAAAGGCATGACCTTCATCGGTATGGGTTTGTCTTATGTTAAGTTCATTAGCATAGTATAAATAAGTAACGGTAACCGTATTAGCTCCGCGTGTATCTATTTTCCAACCGTTTTTTCTAACCTTGGTAACCTTGGTTGCTTTGCCTCCCACTTGTGCCGCAACCGATTCTATATTTTTAGAGTATTCGCGCACCATGTAGCTTCCCGGCATCCATACGGGAAGTTTTATTATCATGCTATCACCGGCCCACTCAGTAACATGCATGGTTACACTTATGTAATGCGTGGCTGCTTTAGCAAAGTCTAGTGAATACCGAATTTTTATTCCATAAGCCATATGAGCTAACAAGAATAGCATCGTGCTAACAATAATTCTTTTCATTACCTAATTTTAAGATTGGCGAAGTTAGCGTATAGTAATTTACTCTCAAGTATTTTCTATTAGAAAAAATAAAGTCACATTTGCTTTATTAATTAAGAAGGCATGTTCCACTTAAGTTATTGGGAAAGAGAAACGTATTTTGATCACATCGATATTGTAATTGCCGGCAGCGGTATAGTTGGGCTAAACAGCGCATTAAACTTAAAGCGAAAAAATCCGAAATTAAAGATTGTGATATTAGAAAGGGGCTTTTTGCCTTATGGCGCGAGTACTCGCAATGCTGGCTTTGCTTGCTTTGGCAGCCTAAGTGAATTGATTGAAGATGCCTCTAAATGGGGCGAACAAAGCATGCTGGAAATTGTATCGAAACGTTTTGAAGGCCTAAAACTATTACGCAAAAATCTTGGCGATAAAAGCATAGATTACCTTGCTTTGGGCGGCTTCGAACTGTTTACAAATGATGATCAAGCATCATTTGAACAATGTCAAGAACATTTACCTGACTATAATAAATTGTTAGCTGACATTACTGCAAATACAAATACTTATAGCAGGAATAATGAAAAAATTGCGCAATCAGGGTTTGCAGGAGTTGAACATATTATTAGAAATGAATGTGAGGGTCAGGTAGATACGGGAAAAATGATGCATGCATTGACAGATGCTGTAAAGCGTGAAGGGGTTGAAATAATTTGTGGATTAGAGGTTACGCAGTTTACTTCGCTTAATGATGGTGTTGAATTAACGACCTCTGCCGGATTCAGCATAACGGCAGGCAAACTATTAATTTGTACCAATGGATTTGCAAGACAATTACTTCCTGAAGTTGAAACAAATCCTGCCCGTGCACAAGTATTGATTACCAAGCCTATCGACAATCTTAAAATTGAAGGAACATTCCATTATCAGCAAGGGTATTATTATTTCCGCAATGTGGGCAACCGTTTATTGTTTGGCGGAGGGCGCAATTTGAACTTCGAAGGTGAACATACATTTGAATTTAATGTTACCCAACAAATTCAAACTAAACTTGAGGAATTGTTAAACACGGTAATATTACCAAACACTACTTACGAAGTTGATATGCGCTGGAGCGGGATTATGGGATTGGGTTCGACCAAGCAAAGTATAGTGAAACTGTTACAACCCAATGTTTACTGTGCGGTGCGCATGGGAGGCATGGGCGTGGCTATAGGCAGTATAATTGGCCTTGAAGCTGCTCAGATGATCTTAGATTAATAAGCAGCAATGATTATGCTTGTGCCGTAGGTCCGCCAAAATTCATTGGTATACCAAATCCTTCGGTTTCCTTTATGGGACCATGCATTTTTTCATACTTCGAAATATTATCTGCAAGCGCATTTATGAGTCGCTTAGCGTGCTGTGGTGTAAGCAATATGCGCGATTTTACCTTTGCCTTTGGAACACCGGGCATTACCTTTACAAAATCTAAAACAAACTCACTGTTACTATGGGTTATTATGGCAAGGTTTGAGTAGATACCTTCGGTTATTTCTTCTGTTAGTTCAATATTTAATTGATTGTTATTTTGCTCCTGCATTTTTAATAAAATTATTTTGTGACAAAGTTATATTTTTATTTGTTATAAAGAGAAGGTATAAGATTTATCTAATTGTTTTCTGATAGCGAATTTTCCAATTATCTTCGTTAGGTTTTTATGCCATCGCACACTGCAATAAATCTGCAGAACGTTTCCTAATAATAAAAAAATAGCTCGAAATAAATTCAAATTATAAATCATAAACAGACTAAAAATCTGAGCAGGCAGCAAACTATTAGAATGTCAACAGAAAGCAACTACATCAAGTTTATTACAACTAATCTTAAAATCGCTGATAGCATTGCTCAACGTTTTCTTGATGGAGCGGTACCCGTTTCGGTTAGAGTGAATGCAAACAAACATGCCGTACCACCTTCTGAGGATTGTGTAGCATGGTGTAAGTATGGATATTATTTGCCACAACGACCTAAGTTTACACTTGACCCCCATTTTCATCAGGGGCGTTATTATGTACAAGAGGCATCATCTATGTTCATAGGCTATGTTGTTAATGCTCTTAAGCTAAATGAAAAACCAATAACTGTGCTTGATGCATGCGCAGCACCGGGGGGCAAATCGACTCTTCTTTTAGATTACCTGCATGCAGAAAGTATACTAATTAGCAACGAAGTAATAGCAAGCCGTACCGGAAGTTTACAATACAACATGGCCAAATGGGGAAATATGAACAGTATAGTTACTCAATCATCCATCGAAAGTTTTGCTGAAGCAGGAGAATTATTTGAGCTGATTTTACTGGATGCACCGTGCAGTGGCGAAGGCATGTTTAGAAAAGATAAAGAAGCTTTGCATTATTGGAGTGAAGAAAGTGTAAAGCTAAATGCTGCTAGGCAAAAAAAACTACTTACCGATGCATGGCAATTGCTCAAGCCCGGTGGTTATATTATTTATTCTACTTGTACTTACAATACATATGAAAACGAAGAAAATATACTTTGGGCAATTGAAAATTTAAAGGCAGAAAACATTGCTGTAAAATCAGAGGCCGAAGGAATATTTCCTTCAGCAAAAAAATATTAACGCTAACCGCTTTTTTGCAGGCCAAAGCAAAGGCGAAGGGTTTACGGTTGCCATGTTAAGAAAAAATGATTCAACTAATAATCGTAAAAGTGCCAGACGCAACAAAACCAGCAGGTATGTTCAGGTTAGTAATAAGGAACCATTTCTACTAAATCATACTTCGTATGATTACAGAATGATTGGCAATAACATGCATGCCTTGCCTGTACAAGCGGCTGATATGCTAAGTAAACTCGAAAATCATATCCGCATAGTTGATTGCGGTTGCAAAATTGGCGATACCCAAATGCGTAAATTCTTACCAGAATTATCCTTGGCATTATGTACCAGATTTAATCAGGATGCATTTCGTTCTGTTGCCCTTTCATACGATGATGCATTGGTTTATCTGCGCGGAGGTACAACGTTGCCTTCTATAGATGTAAACGAAACGTTCGTTTACTATTTTGATGAGCTCCCATTGGGTTTTGCCAAAAAGATTGGAAATCGAATCAATAATTACTATCCCGGCTATGCAATAATTCGAATGCAGTCAACTTAACTAACGCATTAAAACTCGACTTTTAGTTTAGTTCCTTAAATACTGATTACTCTGTTGAGGCTTGATGTTGCTTGCTGTATTTTCTACATCAACCAGAATGTTGCGGTGCAACCAATTTGTTGCATGGGTATCTATAGTTTCAAATAAAAATATATCGCTTTTATCTTTGAAAATCTTATTGACTATGGTTGTGTATTTATTAGGATTAATGGTATTGTCTACTTTAAATTCCTTTTTTAAATACACCATTAAATGCTCGGTATTCAGGGGATTTACAGTAATGTTCTCATTATACTCACTAATGGCCTCGGTTATTGCGGCTTCGAGCAACTTATTAGCCAGGTCATTAAATAGCTGTGCATTATTATAAATATCGAGTGCATAAAATTTTCCATTAATAAAAAATGCAACTCCGTTTACACCATCTTGTTTAAGTGCATGTTGCAGATACTTTTTATAATCACTTAGGAGTGAGTCAACCACACTGTTTTCTAACGTAAGTTGCAAACTCGATCTGGAAGCCTCGTCACTCGCGATATACCCTTTAGCACCTGTTATCTTCGAAATATTATCTGTCAATTTATTCTGTTGTACTGAAACTTTCTCCCATACTTGCGATTGGTTGCGCTGTCGCTTGGCGGCAATTTTAAGCTCGTTGCTCGATAACGATTTCTCGGATGCGTTAAAATGAGTTGTTACCTCTCCTGCCCGGTTACTCCACCTTCCATGCTCAACACAAAAACTTGCTAGCTTAACCCGCTGCTGATTTGGTCCTATTATTAAATCTGTGGCCAGTGTGCGGTCTTGCTTACCACCTTTTACTATATCCCCTGCATTTACAAATAGAAATGAATTTGACTTATTGGTTATAGAAAGATTGTTGACATCCTCTGTTTCGTGCACAATGGCCATCCCCTTTTTTATAGCCTCTTGCAACGTGATATACTTTTTAGCATCAAGTTCAGTATTACTTATTAATGCAAACATCGAAAGATTCTTATACCGGGTTATACTTTTTACTGAAATCGAAAAGTTTGAGCTAGCAGTTGCGGCCTTGGGCATCTCTTTTATTTCTTCTTCGGCTGAAATTATATCTGGCAATTGATTTGCAAAACGCGCAGCCATTAATGGCTTGTTACTGTTAAAATCTCCTTTTACAAGCAACAAACGAAAGGCATAGCCTCCTGTAAAAAATACTACAGCTAATAATACGATAATGATGAGTGTACTTCTTTTCATTTTGATTTTTGTTTAAGTGATTATTAAAAAATACGTGAGGGTGCCCACTTTAATTGCATGTATAACATTTTAGTTAAGTTAAATCCCTGGGCAATACAAACTTTTGATGCACGCGCAATAGGTATTTCACAAAATGAATTGTTAAATAAATCTTATGACTATAAATTAATAAAAAAAGTAGAGGCTGATGGATTACAACAAATTGCTAAACCGGAAATAATGCTGGTTGCGAATTCATGAAAAACCAAATTGAATTTACAATGTAACAAGAAAAAGTGTAAACATTGTAAGCCACAAAAAAGTTGTAAAATGCCAGTACACTGAAAGAATCTCGATGCGTGTTTTATTTGACTTATTGCTAAAGTAGAGCAACGTTTTTACTATGTCGCCAGAAATAGAAAAAATAGAAAGATTGAAATAGACTAACGAACCAATTCCAATAATGAGGTGTAACATATATAAGCCAGAAACGATGTATAGATATTTCATGGCCTCGGCATTGGCAATTATTAACCCGGAGTTAAACATTAATTTCCATCCGTAAAACTGACAAATGCAAAATGCGGCAGTTAATACTAGCGTAATAGAAAGAAGCAATTGCAGATTCTTTATTCTATCCTCGCTATAGGCTCTTGCGCAATGCGAAATGCAAAAATTACTGAACAAAACCAGAATGGTACCAATGGTAAATGCTTTTGGTAAACTATAGGATGATAATGTTGCAAAATCAGTATTCATGACATAGACACATAGCAGTGAAAGGAAAACCAATGTGCTTCCTACCATTGCAAAAAATAAAAAAGTCTTGAATGGATGTAATTGTTCAATACGAGAAAAGGTACTCGTTGAATAAATTTTATTACCTGTTTTTTTGTCGCTCATGACTTCTAAAGTATCTTATGTAAGGTTAAAAAATGCGACTTTTTGGTCGCTTTACTACACAACAACTAACGTTTGTTTGGTTTCAAATATCGCTCAAAGTTACTATTTGTGCAAGGGAAGTAACCTTTTTACGTAAAAAAGAATACTATTTCTATGGTTTTGGGGGAATACTCCTGCATTAGACTCCCTAACATCCGATATTGTATAGAATGCTCCAGGGGCGTAAACCCCTAATAAATAACGAATCCTGAGACTTTCGGTACGCAATACAATCAGTGAAATATGTAATACTTTGCCACGTGTACCTTCTCCATTTAATACCGTTGCAGAGAAACCCTCTTCCTTCAAACTTTGTAGCAATTCTGCCACATCCATATGAGTAATGATCTGAAACAACTGATATCCGAGGCCTAACTTCTCGTCAATCTTAATACCAAGAAAAATGCCTGTTGCAAACCCTAAGCCCCATGCCAGGTAACCAATCCAATTATTTACATATCCTAATACACCGCTTACAGCAAATAGCCAAAGCATTGCTTCTGCAAAAAACCTATAAAAGGGACTATCTTTTTCTGATTTTTATTTATAAGAATATTGCGCAGGGTACCCAATGATACGTCAGAGGCACGCGACAGAAAAATCATAAGTGGCAGAATAACCCATTCGTATAATTCTGGTTGGTTTTGGAAATAGTCTCTAAACATAATTTTTTAATCCAAGATCAGCATCTTCATTGCAAATGAAAACAATTATTTAAAAACATTGGTTGATGGTTCAATTTTTACGGCATCTTTAACATGACAGATAATGCGCTTAATAATTGGGCTGCCACATGATAGATTTAATCTTTGATATCTGTGCAATGAGCCTTTGCAAAGCAAAGACAATGGATATAGGCTCAAACTAAACTTAAATGAAAACGAAAAAAAAGCAACACCATTCAGCAATTTTTAAGAGCTAAGAGAAATTAATGAAAGTTATTGCCAAGTTATGGGTTAACGTGCAATTAAATGCTCAACTAATTTGGGAACTTCGGATGCAGCAGTACCCTTTATTACATGCAGGTTTTGAATATGGCCTAACTTTCGGGCATTGGGATCAATAAAATATTTAACACAATTCTCAGGGGCAAACTCAATAAGACTGGCTGCAGGATAAACTTCGAGAGAACTACCAATTACAATAAAAATATCTGCATCTTGAGCTTGCATAATGGCATGTTCCATCAACGGAACTGCTTCACCAAACCACACAATGTGTGGTCGCAATTGCGAACCCATAGCGCAGGTATCTCCCATACCCAGTTCCCATCCTGGTATATCGTAAACCAAGCTTGGGTTAACTGTACTGCGCGATTTGCGCAATTCACCATGAAGGTGTAGCACATTTTTACTTCCGGCACGCTCATGCAAGTCGTCAACATTTTGAGTAATAACCTTGGTACTAAAATAATTGGTAAGATTTGCAATTGAATAATGTGCCTGATTGGGCTCCACCTCTAGTAACTGCTTACGTCTGTCATTATAAAAAGATTGCACCAACTCCGGATTGCGCTGCCATGCCTCAGGTGTAGCAACATCTTCTATTCTGTGTTCTTCCCAAAGTCCATTACTATCGCGAAACGTTTTTATTCCGCTTTCGGCACTAACACCAGCTCCTGTAAAAACTACTACTTTTTTCATTGCAATTAATAATGGGAATTAATTAATACCTGTAACAATAAGCTTGTTTATTTTTTTTGTAGAACCAACGTTATCTTATTAAAATCGGCAGCTGCATTTATCACTTTTACAAATTGCTCATACTCGCTTTTTGGCAAAACAAGGTCGTTGTAATACTCTCGCACCGTAACGGTCAACTTGTCTCCTTCCAATACATAATCGCTCTCAAAACCTGTACCCTTTGCTTTATCCTTTGGCATCACCACGTTCATTTTTAACTTTTCAAGGCCGGTTGCGGTGTATCCTTCAGGTATGGCTACCTCTATTTTTCGCAAGTAAAAGCGGTTGTATTCATTCTCAATATCCGTAACTCGCGGACGCTCGTTATACATTTCGGTTTGTGCTCCTATAGTTTCGCCTAGCTTAAATAAATACTTATCTCCGGCAGCTTCTAACAAATTCGGATTGATAAAAATGCATTTCATCGTAAATGGTTTCTGCACATCATCTGTGGTCATGTCATAGTTGAGTACCTGCAATTTTTCTATTTTAGAATTGTCATTCTTTTCTTTAATTACTTGCTCTATTAATTCACTGCGCTTATCCTGCGCTGTTATAAAATAAAACGGTCTTATTCCCGCTGCATTATAACCTGTAATTTCCCTTGTGTAATCAATCTCTGCTGCCTCCATATCCTTTGAAAATGAAATTTTTAAATCAAGATTATCATTGCTTTTATCGGCAGCAGGTGGTTCAATAGTACGCACAGAATGAACGGCCTTCTTCACTTCGCCAATGCCAAAACTAGCAATAAACAAAGCTTGTTGATTTATATAATGTTGCTGTATCATTGGGTATCGGAGGGTAATGTTATTGGTACTCAAATATCCCTTGGAACCCGGAAAATAAAAAATTACTTCATCGAGGTAATTCCATGCTTCAAACTCTTTATCAAATTTTTTTTCGAACCGATTACATGTAAGTCCCATTTCATAGGGAATATCAAGATATTCAAACAACGCCACGTATAGTTGGTTAATTTCGGTTTGAGTGCCGTATTTATTTTTCACCACATCGTCAAGTGATTTGCTATTGGTATTATCAATTATCTGGTATGCCGATTTTATGTGATTCTCAATTGCCAAAACCATTTTCTCTTCATTCTCATTTTTAGTTTCAAGGTTAGCAATAATTTTCTTTAACGATTTTTCGCTAAGCGTTTTTTCAGGATGTAGTTGCTCAAAAAAGTAGGTAGCCGCCTTTTTAAAATCGAACATACTTAAACCTTCGCGTGCACTGTTGCGTTGCATACTATATTCTACTCGCATGGCTGCTGCTTCGTCTGGCGAAAATTGTTCTTCGTAGGTTGGGGTAATATTTTCAGCTGCAGCCATTATATAATTTTTTTCATTGCCAGTGCTATCTATACAAGCTCCGTATCCGTTGTAAGATTTTGCTTTAAAAAATAAATTTTTGGGAGAAATAATCTCAAGCTCTGATTTTTGCACATAGCTTCTGGTCTGCAATTTTTCGGTACCCCAGTAACTAACCCCGTTTTGCAAAATATAATAATACTCAAGCAAGCTATTTTTCTCTAATCCTTCGATGGCAAGTATAAAAAATGTTCTGCCATCTTCAGTGGTTTCTTTCATTTCAGCTTCGCCTAGTGTAATTACTTTTCCTGAAGGAGAAGTGCTTCGTACTCGCAATTTTTTTATCTGCTCGATGCTGTAAGCCTGAACATATATTTTGTTATACATCTCAATGGCACGGTCTTCCAACAGGGCAATGGCCTTATATCTGAATGTATAGGATTCCAAATCGCCTTTATCACTGTAAACATATTCTACAACTCGCTTATCTTTTAAAAGCACTGCCGGTTCCTTTTTAGCTTCTGCGTTTAGCTCTGGCACTGGTGCCTTTTTGTCAAAATGAAACTGAGCGTAATCTATGTCTTGAGCAAGGATTGTAAAACAACTAACTATTGACAAAGAGAGCACGAATGCGAAATACTTAATCATATTGCTTGTATTATTTTTTTACCAATTCAATTGTTTGCTTGTAAGCGTTGTTTAGTTTTAATATCATTTCGTTCCATGTATCAAACGATTCAGGTTTTATAGACAAGGTATCAACAAAGCAAGTCCGGTGCAACCTTATGCGGTTACCTTTTTGCTCATATTTAATAGTAAAACCAAACTTGGGATTCTCAAATTTCACATCAGTAGGAATTTTGACCACTGTGTATCCAGCGGGCACTTCAAGTTCTGCAACAAAAATATCCTGCGATTTAAAATCATGTTCAATATCATATTTTTTCTGAGCCTTGTTTATATGGGTGTCTTTATAAGGCTTATCTAGATTTAGATTTACAAAAACTGAATTATCAACTACGGTGCTGTAGTTATGAATATGGTACTTATAATCTATTATAAGGTCCTGATCGCGGTCAGTTAGGCCACGGTAATTAAGGGTATCGGTAATGCATTTGTTATTGCCTGCCTGCACTACTTTGCTAAATCGCTCATAGATATCTTTGGATGCCAAATACCTGCATTCCATCTGATAATTGCTTTTGTGATAGCCAGTAAAACGAATTTCCCCGCTTCCATCCAGTGTATTGTTATTTATGGTGAGCATAACTGTGTCAATAATCAAATTTACACTTTTATCTGTTTCGTTAATTGCATACACTTCAAAAGTATTGCTGTCTTTAATAATTAATGCCTCTCTATTTTGAATATGATAAGGATTGAGCCCATACTTTAATGCATTAAAGGTGGCATCCAAAAATTTCCATTTCCCATTATCATTTAATGCACATATCATGTGATTGTTCAATTGAGGCAATGCAAAGTCGCTGTATTTATAAGGAATATGTCGCGTACCAATAATGCACAGGTAAGCGTCAAGGCCTGCTATTCGCAGCATAGCAGTAAGTATGCTGCTCATATCCTTGCAGTCGCCAAACCTTCGTTGCAATACCACCTCGGCATCGCGCGGCTGATAACCACCCAAACCATCTTCAAAAGCTATATATTTTACACTCTCTTGTACCCAATAGTATATACGTTTTATCTTTTCTTCAGGTTGCGAAACTCCGGTTATCAGCGAATCAACCAAGTCCTTTAATTCGCGAGAGGGCTTAACATTTAAATTTTCGACAAAAGGATAATACCATTTGTAAAGTTGCTTAGGCTCGCCAAGAACTTGTACCACTTCCTTGTCAACTTCATAGCTTGAAATATAGGGGATAATATGGGTTGGCCTTTTATAAACTGCCGATGCCTCCGGTTCATATTCTTTCGCCTTTAAATTTTTTGCTTCCCACGAGTACGTAATCTTATCTCCCGAAATTTTCTTGGTAAATAAAACGAGGCTTGTATCGCCAAATAACTTATACTTAATCTTTACGCTGCTTGGCGCTGTTATATTATAGCGAGCATATTGAACCGGCATGTAATCCTCGAACCAAAACGAACCTATAAAAAAAGGATCTTTGTATACTTGCTCATAAGTAACTTCGGTTACTGCACCGGGTTGCAAACCTTTGTAGATAAAATATTTTTCGTGCGCATCATCGTAAAAAACGCCATCTTTAGAAACCCTTCGGTCTATAATATCCTCTACTCTAGCCTTTTTATATCGCTTACCATCGGGTATATAAGTTATGGCTTCCAGTTCATCAATCCTTTCGAAGTGCTCAGAATATGGTATCCGTTTTTCTGCATAGTTACCTGCATAGTCATCAAGATAAAGTATTGCATTATTAATCTTGCTTACCATTTCAAGCCCCTCTTTGCTTTTCCTTATTTCTAAATGTTCAGTTTGATTTAAATACAACACATGCTCATTTTTAAACTCCGCTTTTAATTTTTCAAAATCAAAATCCGGCTGAGCTATAGTAACACCAGATATAATCGAAAAGGAAAAAAATAAAAAAATATACTTCATACGATATTTTAAAAATCGGGGTGTAATCTACTTTTAATATCCACATTGAACCCATTTTAACGCTACTTTATTTTGCTGTATTAGCGTCATTCAAGCTACTAAAAAAAAAACCTTCATTGAATATTGCTGCTTTACTGCGCCACCTTGTTATTCATAAATGGGTATAACACTCATTTAACCTGATGTTGCAATTAATAAATGATAAGCGATAACTTACAAAGGCTGCAGATTTCCAATAGTTACAAAGCGCAAAGAATCCTTCACTTAATGACTGAACTTTTATTCAGCTACCAATTGCTGGTGCAACGGTTAAACACATCATCCACAATTTGTGCAACAATGGTAGTGGTTAGTGTTTGCTCTACAGAAGCGAAATTTTCATTTGCATTAAAATCAGCAAAGCGTGAAAAATTATTTTCATAGCTCAGTTTACTGTCTTTGTTGTTGCTAAACTTTACATTAATAGTAATTGTAAGACGGTTGGTTGCTGCCTGTTGCGAAGATTGAATAGCTACTGGGGTAACGTTGTAATCAACAATAAATCCCTCGAGCGAATAATCTCCCTGAGACTTTATCAAACTCAAATAGCTTTCTGATAAAAATTTCTGTTTTAGTTTTTCGGTAAACTGCTGACTAAGCAAAGGATTGACCAAAGCAGCCCTGTTTGCAAAAAATGCTACTGAAAACGTTTTGACATCCTTTGGTATTTGTCCTGCTTTGAATGAATAGCAAGAAACCAATACACCAAACGTACATGCCATTAATACTCGTACTATTTTGCTACTTACAAATCTCATTCAAACTATTCCTACTCTTTAATTTAATTGGCAACCTACTAAAACTGATGCTTACTCACCCTGCAACCTTATTTACCCTTTGATGGTTTTGCTTCGGTGGTTACCAGACTTTCTTTTTTAAATATACTCCACCCTATTCCACCTAAAAATATTAATAGCATAAGTGATGATGCTATCATAGAAATGTTACTTGCCTTAGCATAAATGGCCGGTTCAAACTTAAAATCAATTTTGTGATTGCCGGCTGGTAACACCATTCCACGTAATACATAGTTACATCTGAAATGCGGTACAAGCTTTCCATCTATATAAGCATTCCAGCCTTTGTCATAAAATATCTCGCTAAACACTGCAAGCTGACTGCTGTTGCAACTATATTCATAGATGAGGTGATTAGCAAGATACTGTGTCAACTTAATAGAGGCTGTGCTATCAAAACTTATTTTAAACCCATTCAACTGTTCGCTGTATCGCTTATCAATAAAGGTAATTTGCTTTGGGTCAAACTTATCAAGCGATTTCATCTCTTCGCTAGCATCGGCTACTAGCTTATACTCAGGCACAAACCATGCACTGCCACAGCGACCAGGATTTTGTTGTGCCATTGGTGGTCCACCTTGCTGACCCTGCTGGCCTTGCGACTGTACTATAAAATATTTGGCATTAAGCATGTTGAGCACGCTCATATTTTGTTTGGCAATCTGATTTTCTATCAACTCCTGATAGCGCTCTAACTTAGCACCATGATACCCAACTATTGAGTTATGAAAAAAAGAGGTGCTCGCATCGTTAAATGTACTAACAGAAGTATTCATTACCCTAAATCCTAATTCCTTATCCTGCAAAATTTGGTTATCCGCTTCGGTTGGTATAAATGGGTTCTCGGTTGTAGTCTTAGGTTTAAAATGGGTATCATTTAAATAACGTTTAGCAATAGGCCATTGATCTAATACAACTAACAGCGGAAGAATAATTACAAGCCACTGATAATTGATCTTCTTTTTTAAAGCAAACCATAAAACACCAAACGCAGCAGATACAAATAGCAGACTGCGCAGCGTATCAAGTTTAAACATACGTGCCCTGTCGGCACGTAAGGCCACTAATAGGTCGTTGTATTGTTTAAAGTTGTCATCTACCGAACCTATAAAACTCATTCCAAAACCTGCCAGCAGCATTAATACCAACATGCCTCCCACTCCATAAAACGAATGCAACAAGGCCTTTTTCCTTTTTTGTTCATCAATGTTTTTATTAAAAAATTCTTTGATACCGATAGTAGCCATAAACGGAACAGTAAAGGAAACAATTACCAGTACGAACGAAACCGAACGAAACTTGTTATACAACGGGAACAAATTAAAAAATGGCTCATTGAAAATCATAAAATTCTTGCCCCATGATAATATGATAGCAAGCAAGGTGCCCGTAAGCACCCACCATTTTAATTTATTATCTGCCAAAAACATTCCAAGTACAAAACAAAAAATCATAATGGCACCCATGTAGAAAGCCCCGTTAGTAGTAGGCTGATCGCCCCGGTAGGTTGGTGCCGTTTTCACAAGTTGCGCGGCCTGATCGGGTCCTGCCATATTTTTAACGGTTTCATATGTTTGCGATTTTTCGCCAAGGTTTTGTTGCGAAGGTCCCCCCAATGCATTGGGCACCAGCATAACAAACGACTCGCTTTTTCCATAGCTCCAAGCAAAAGCATAATCTATATCCAAACCACCCGAAGTAGCCTTTTCTCCTTCTTTTTTAAGTTCGCTTTTACCGCGTGTGCTGTCTTTACCATACTCATAAGTTGTGAGCATGGTGCTGGCATTGCTAGCAACACCAATTGCACCCGCTATTGCAAGCACAAGGCTGGCTTTTATAAAATCTACTATTTTCCCTTCTTTAAAAGCAAAAATCAGTTGTGATATAATCATTATCCCAATTAGTATTAATAAGTAATACGTAATCTGAACGTGATTTGCCATTACCTGAAAGGTTGCTGCAAATGAAGTTAATGCCGCACCTAGTAATAAGTTTCCTCGATAGGCCAATAAAATTCCTGCTACCAATAGTGGCATTAGCGCTATAGCTAATACCTGCGAATTATGTCCGGCCTGAAGCATTATAAAATTAAAAGAACAGAAGGCGAATCCCACAGCACCACTAATTGCCAGTTTCCAATCGACCCTTAGCGTAAGCATGAGCACATAAAAGCTTAACATTGCCAGTAATATAAACAATGGAGCATAATTCATAACTGCAATTAATGCATTATAAACCGTTGCGAGCATGTTGCCTTTAGGCATCATGCTAATCTGATAAGCTGGCATACCGCTAAACATGCGATTGGTCCAAAGCGGGTCGGTGCCATACTTTTCGCGAAAGTCAAGTACCTCCTTGGCTCCACCAAGCCAGGTGTTATTATCATGCCCGTCAATTTGTTCTCCCTGTAAGGTTGGTAAAAAATATGCCAGGCTTAGTACTAGAAAAAAACTACAAGCAATAAGATGCGGAATAACCTTGTTTTTATTCATAAACCGAAATTTGAAATTTAATGGGGCGAATATATTATAATCAATCTTATGATGAATAGGTATTGCTTTAAACCTGAATTTTAGGAATTAAACAACCGTTGTAAGCGGCTTTTACTTGTTAAAGATTTGCAAAGCGGCCAATTATTCTTCTTCATAAATCAATATTTTTTGCAGTTCTTCGTCCTTTGTAAGAAATGCTTCACAAATGAAAGATTTTATTGTTTCAATATTGGTTGCCTTTGTTTTATTCAAATTAGTTAAAGGCTTTTTTGCTGATAAACAGGATACTCAACGCCAATCCAATAATAACCGCCCCGAAGGCTTTGTGGATATTAAACAAACTAATACCGCAAACAAAGCCAACGAAAATAACGATGGAGAATATATCTCTTACGAAGAAATAAAATAAAACACGATGATAAATCCGAAATATTTTGACGAAAACGTGCAAACGGAATTGAACAAACAATTCAACAGTGGCTCACCATGTAAGTTTGTAATACTCGAAAATTTTCTGGAAGAAAAATATGCCACGGCATTGTATGAAAATTTTCCACCACTCGAAGATTTGAATGTTAAACGAAAATCGATGAATGAAAACAAAAAAGAAGAGTATCATCTTGAACGTTTCAACCCGGTGTTCCAAGAAATGCAGGCTGCGGTAAACGATCAAAAAACATATGATATGATTAGCAAGATAACCGGAATACCAGGACTGAGCAGCACCGATGATGCGCTTGGAAGTGGCGTACATCAAGGTGGCCCCGGTAGTTTTGTAGATATACATGTGGATATAAATATGAACCCTATGAAAAATTTACACCGCAGAATAAATCTGCTGGTGTATCTAAACAAATATTGGAAAGATGAATATGGTGGTGGCCTTGAATTATGGGATAAAGAAGTTAAGCACATGGGAGCATGTGTGCTTCCTAATTTTAACAGAGCGGTAATCATGGAAACTACCGATGAATCGTATCATGGATATGCAAAGATTAATATCCCGGATCATGAATCGCGTAAATCTTTCTATTGCTATTTCTACACTCCAATTAGTGGCGATTTTGTTTACCGAGATTCCCGATTTAAAACACGCCCCGATGAATCGGCCGCTAAAGAAATGCTTACCGAAGCCAAGGAAACAGTAAAAATTGGTGTGAAGCGCATGCTGAAAGGATTAGGCATAAAATCGCTCGATTTTCAAGACAAAAATAAAAAGCAGTAAAGCAATCTATTTAATATTTTATAGTTGAATACTTTGATTTGTAATTCAGTGACCTTTAACATTCAACTTGATTCATGCTTAAGTTAAAAGACAAAGTAATCTGGATAACTGGCGCTTCATCGGGTATTGGTGAGGCGCTTGTTATTTATGCACTTGAGCAAGGTGCCTGTGTGGTAATGAGTGCGCGCAACCATGCGAAACTCGAAACCCTTAAAAATACGCATGATAAACTTGGCAAAGCAATGATATTGCCAATAGATATTTCTACTGTAACAGATGGAAGCCAATTTGTAAATGAGGTAATTAAGCATTTTGGAAAAATTGATATCCTTGTAAACAATGCCGGTATTGGTCAAAAAAGTTTTGTGCTCGACACCAAATGGGAAATAGAAAAACAAGTGCTCGACACTAATTTTACAGGACTTATTCGCCTGTCCAATGCAGTGGCACATCAGATGAAAAAAAGCGGAGGTGGTAATATTGCTGTAATCACTAGCATCATGGGTAAATTTGGAATGCCTATGTACGCAGCATACAGTGCCAGCAAACATGCATTGTATGGCTATTTTGATGCGTGGCGGGGCGAGCTTAAACAACACAACATTCGTATTTCTATTATTTGTCCCGGTTTTATAAATACCAATGTCAGCTACAATTCATTGCTTGCCGATGGCAGCTTTATGAATAAAAATAGTCCTGCGCAAGAGAAGGGGATGCCAGCTTCAAAAGCTGCAGAGAAAATCTTGAAAGCTATTGTCAAAAATGAACGTCATGTATTTGTTGGGGGATTAGAACTGCTAAGTGTTCCATTCAGAAATCTGGCTCCCGGATTATTCTACTGGCTTTTGGATAGGATGCAGAAAAAGAATGTTTAAAAACGATACCGGCAAATAAATAAAAAAATCCCCGTCATGATAAATGACAGGGATTTTTAAATTACGGTGTATCGATGACCGTATTAGTTCTTAGTAATTTTTGTACGGTATGACTGATCGTTCAATTGTACCTGGACAAAATACATACCTCGTTGCCATTGCGAGTGATCGATGGTAGTTTCGTTTATACCTTCGCTTACATCAATAATATTTTGGTCAATAACTGCTCCCTTAATATCCATAATTGTTATTACTGCTGTATTGTTTTTATCGCTTCTTACCTGCAATGTCAATATTGCATCTCCGTCAACAGGATTAGGATATAACTTGATATCATTGCTAATGCTGATTGAGTTGGTTTCAGGCTCGCGCATATTGCTTCCTGTTCCAATTACATTGGCCCAGCATAATGTTTTAGCTAAGCCGTTTGCTTGCTGAGCAACCATACTATCACGCAGATTTACATTATTTATTATCGGGTTAAAAGGACCTTGAAGAAGGTTAACGATTTGAGAAGTTACAACTATTGGTTTTTCATTACAACCACTAACATGGTTGTAGTATGACTTAACTAACCAGCAACGTGTATTGCCAGGAGGTACAACATTAGGAAGATTGGTATTGTAATACCCAAATTGCACAAGTCCGTCTCCGGCCATCATTCCGTTACCAACCCTATCTATTGAATTAAAGCCATCTGTAGCAACATTGCCATATACTTGTCCTGAAATAGGTATACCTACACCTGTGGTTTTAATGGTAAATCCTTCGGTACTTCCATTTTGAAGCACGGCAGTACCTGCAAGGAAATATTCAATATTTCCGTTAAAAGGGTTTAAGCGTGATGTTAGATCATTTGCCATCATACCTGTAATTTGGCCATTAACAGGAAAAGGAGCTGGCAAGGCGGCCACCAAACAATTTTGGAAAACAATTGCTGGTGCTGCACCTGCTACATTAATACCAAGAATAAGTGGCCAACTAGTAACGTTACCTAAACCAAAATTCAAACAATTTCCAGAAATAATGAACGAGTTGGCAATAGTAGGATGTGGTTTAATGGACGTAAACTGTAATCCATTGTTTGGTAGTTGGAATATTTGCGTCCAAACATGAACACCTGCAGCGGTAAAACGAGAAATAAATGCATTGTTACAGTTTTGCCCGGTAAGGTTTCCAACCGCATAAACAGATCCTGTTCCTGCATCTTCAGCAATTGAATTAGCAACCGAGTTTCCTACCAATGCTCCGAACACACATGATACGCCATAAGTACGCGACCAGTTAACGGTGCTTCCTGTCGTATTAGTTGCCATAACAAAGGTCCGGCTTATCCCGTTCAACTCTGAAAATCCGCATGAATACAAACGGTTAGCATTTGTGGTTGATTGAATAATACAGTTGGCTCCATCGTTTCCATTACTTAAGTCAACGGTACGAACACTATTAATAATGCCGGCAGCAGATGTTCGAACAAAAAGAACATCGCCACCTCCCGGCACTGGGCTCACGGTAGTGCCTGTAACACGGCCTGCCATAACGTAACGGCCTGCTGCTTCGCAAATCGAATTTAGGCGGTGCGAATGTTCGTTACCACCTCTAAATACAAAGTTTACACGATTAGCCAAGGTGGCTCCGGCACGGGCTGTTCTTACAAAACGTGAACGCTCTACAATATTATTGCCTTGCGTAACACCTGTGCCTACATATGGAGCAAGACCTCCAACAGGATTAGCAACCGAATTTAAACCATCCGTAAAACGGTCATGAGATACAGTATCGCGACTATAAAGCCGCTGTCCATACTGTGCTTGTGTTGATGTAATTGCTGTTGCAGCAATTGCCATCGAAAAAATAATTTTTCTCATCATTTTTTAATTTTTTAAAGATTAAACATAAAAATAATTGTATGCATATAAATTGAATTTAGCTTAAAGGCTTAGTAAATAAATTTTTCTTTTATTGAGGTGTTAGCGCTGCGCTAATAACATTGACTATATTATTAGTATCAGGTTTAATGCAAAGCAAATTTTTTTTTTGAAATAATCAAATGAATTCTAAAAAATATTCACCCTCATAAACTATTGTTTAATACCTGCTGATAGAAGTCAACATAGCGTGGCATGATTAAGCGGATGTCAAAAGTTTCGGCATGCGCACGAGCAGCCTTTTTAAATTTCAAAAGCATTTCTTCATTACTTAATAAGCCAATGGCATTGGCAGCCATGTCATCTATATCACCTATATTGCTTAAGTAACCAGTTATGCCATGCTTGTTTAATTCGGGCAATCCACCCGTGTTGGTACTAATAACGGGCACCTGACAAGCCATAGCCTCTAAAGCTGCAAGCCCAAAGCTCTCTGTTTCGCTTGGCATGAAAAACAAATCACATACCGAAAGAATTTCTTCAATCATCTCTTGCTTACCCAGGTAACGAATGTCATCGCACACTCCAAGGTTTCTGCACAGTTGCTCCGATTTCTCTCGTTCAGGCCCATCCCCTATCATTAACAATTTACTTGGCACTTTTTTTACTATTTTTTCAAAAACGTAAATGACGTCTTTGGTGCGTTTTACCTTTCGAAAATTACTGGTATGCACTATTATTTTTCGCCATTTGGAGCTATTGCCTTTTTAAAATGATCCTTTGGCAGTTTAGAAAATCTGGTGAGGTCAATAAAATTGGGAATAACTTCAATGTGATTTTTGATTTTAAAAGAGTGAAGTGTTTCATCTTTCAGGCTTTGCGAAACAGCCGTTACACCATTACTGTGATTGATGGCAAAAGTAACAACGGGATTATAGCTTGGATTTTTTCCCACCAACGTAATATCGGTTCCGTGCAGTGTTGTTATAATAGGAAGGTAACATCCTTCATCCTTCAAAATTTGCTGAGCCAAATATGCAGCCGAGGCGTGCGGAATTGCATAGTGCACATGGAGAATATCGAGCATTTCGTATTTAGCAACATCTACAATTTTTGATGTCAGCGCATTTTCGTAAGGAATAAACTCAAACAATGGATAATCGGGCACAGATACTTCGTGATACGAAATATTAGCATGAAAGTGAACTAACCGCACCGGTTGGTTATAGGTAATAAAATGGACACGGTGTCCGGCATCAGCAAGCGCTTTGCCCAGTTCGGTTGCTACCACTCCACTGCCTCCAAATGTTGGGTAACAGACAATTCCGATTTTTAAATTCATGCTGGCTTTTTTTATTCAAATGCGAATAACAACATCTTATTCATTCCCTGCAACTAAGTTTGATTTTCAATTCCCGGCATTTACAATTATTTAATTTTTGCATCTTGCCAATGCATTATCGTTAAACAATTTCATAATGAAAAATAACACTTTTAGCTTTAAAATGGCCACACTCAATGATATTGATCAGCTTGCAAAAATGCGTGTGGAATTCCTATCTGAACTAATGGGACCACAGCCTAATGATAAAGCAATGGCCTTACACAACTCACTGGTTGAATATTTTAAGAAAGAGATACAAAGTGGTGATTACATATCATGGCTTGCTTATGAAGGTATAGAACTAATAGCCAATGGGGGAATGAAAGTAATGCAGCGACCAGGCAGTTTCAGAGTGCCTGATGGGCGCAGTGGCTATATCATGAGCATGTATACCAAACCAAATTTCCGTAAAATGGGAATCGGTCAAACCATTCTATCAAAATTGATAGAAACTGGTAAAGCCCGTGGGCTCACTTTTTTCGAATTGCACGCCACCAAAGATGGCGAACCGCTTTACAAGCAAAATGGTTTTAACTTTCATCCGGAACCATCGTATAGGTTGTTTATATGACGCACAAAAGACATCATAAACAATGTAGCATTAACATTTTATTGAATAGCAAGTATGTGCCTCGCATGAAGCGTTCCAATATCCTTAACACAACTTTGTTTATAAAATAAAACAAGTCTTAACTGTAACTATTACTTATGGCTGTATTTTTGAAAGAAAAAAATTGAAAAAATTAAATTAAAAAAAATGAAAAAATTAATTCTGACATTATCTATTGTGGGTTTAGCTTTTGTAACACAGGCACAACAAATATTTGTGTTACGCACAGGCGAAAAAATTAGCGGAAAAATTACAGGCATGAATGGCGAAGAATTTACTGCATCGGTAAATGGAGTTGAGAGATTGTTTAAGTTTAGCGAATTGCAACAAATTGTTTTCGAGAAAAAAGAAAACGCTATTGAAGCACAGGTTCCCTCCGGAACAATGACTGCAGATGTTGCTGGTCGCAAATTACTCAAGAGCCCTAAAATGCAAATACTTACTCAGGACAAAGGTATCGTGGTTGTAGCTGTAACTATTGATAAATATGGCAAAGTAAAAAGTGCAAACCCAGGAGCAGAAGGCACTAACACCACGAGTGAGTACTTGCTAACCAAAGCCAAACAAGCTGCAGAAGGAGCAGTGTTTGATACCTCGCCAACCGCACCTTTAGAAACCAAAGGCACCATAACAATCGTATATTAAATTCCGAATTATAAAATGCTTGCAGCGCATTGCTATCAACTGGCAATGCGTTTTTTTATTTCTTACCTGCTTGCTTTGCCTTGCTATATAAATCTAATAAGGGTTTCATTTCATGGTCTCCGGTTTTTAATTCTACTGCCCGCAACACTGCAGCCATTGCCTTTTCCGAATCTTTATCCAAAATATATGCTTCAGCTAAACCCTCATATGCATTTGGAAGGTCAGGAAACAAAACCGAATTTATTCTGAACAAAGTAATGGCCTCTTTTACTTTATGCTGATACAACAAAACATAACCTGCTGCATTAAGCTCACCTGCGTTTAAAACCAAAGGCTTAAGTGTAGCGGCACGGGCACGCGCAGAAAAACGTGTATCAAGCAACTTACCTTGTTGCAACCAGGTAATAATGGTAGGATAAGAAAAATATCCAGCACGATATGGCCTTTTGTTGCATATATCATCCATATCTTCTTCAAGGCTACTTATAGGAAACTCTACTATCCTGTTAGGTCCTTTTCCATTATCATAAAATGATAATGGTGGGAAACCTGAAAATAAATTTGCCAGTTTGCTCGCCTGATGTCGATTGTTTGTAAACGGAGTCTGCATCATCTACTGCAATCCATTTTACCTGCGACATATTGATCCCGGCCTGCGTCAAAATCTTATACACACGAGGAAGTTCGCGTTTACTATCGCCACACTATGAACCAAATAAAACTTCAATGGACATATTTTTTTCAAAATTCTTCGTGAAGGATGCTACCTTCTTCTCATCGGGTACATATGCTTTAAAGGTAGTATCAAACCAACTTCTAAAAAGCTTTACCATAGAGCTATCAATGGAGCATAATCCTAAAAGCTTAGGCTTTGCCTTGTCCTGGGCAATTATTCATGTTGAGATTAAAAGTAAAGCGTTGCCTAAAATGATAATTAAAGTTTTCATTTGTTTTATTTTATTAAAGTTGAGATGGGGCAATTGTAATTATGCATACTGCTCATTTGCATTATGCTTGAGTTAATTCCGAGATTATTCATAGAGATTACTATCTGCCTATTGTGCAAAAAATAATTCTTCATCGTATAAGGTGTTCGTTTATATTCGTCCACTTAAATTTAATAGGATAGCTAAATGAAAAATGCATCAATCATCTTAAACGCAGTGCTGTTGGTAGCTGTGGCTTTTTTATATTATAAAGTTTACAACACCACCTCCGAACCTGTTGTTAAACCGCCTGTTTCAAAAGAAGGAATGAAAATAGCTTTTGTGCGCACGGATACCTTATTTGAAAACTATAAGCTTTATAAAGAGATGGAAGATGCTTTTGAAAAAGAACGTGAAAGTGCTGAACAGATGGTAGCATCGCAAGAAAACAGCTTAAAGAAAAAGATAGAACAATATCAGCAACAGGGAGCAATGATGACCGATGAGCAACGTGCCCAGCGAGAAGAGCAGCTTGGTCGTGAGCAGCAAAGTTTTATGCAATTAAGAGAAGAGATAATGAGTAAGCTATCAGACCGCGAAAAGCTTATATCCGACTCGCTTCACAATCTTATTACCAATAATGTGCGAGAAATGAATAAGAAGTCAGGCTATGACTATATACTGGGATATCAGCGGGGAAGCGGTATTATCTATGCCGACAGTATTCACGATATTACAACTAATGTATTACAACAATTAAATAAATGACCTACGCAATAGATACCAGAAATTGCTATTTGCAGCATTTTATTGCTGCACCGGCTGTTGAAATTTACTACATGCTGCTTAGTCAAAATGGATTGAGCCAAATAACCGGACTCGATATTGAGATTGATTCCCACCATCATGGAAAATGGATTTGCGAGTACGAAGGTATTTATGGATACAATTTACACGCAACCCCCAATTCTACAATCACCTTAGCAGTTCACAAAAAATCATTTCCCGCATATCACTTTTCTATAGTTACCATACTGCTCGAAGAAAAACAAAATGGCTGCTTTGTCTTTATTAATCAATATGGAGTTCCTACTGATTTTCAAGCTGACTTCCAACATTTTTGGGAGCAAAAAATTTTGTCACCCCTTTCCATTTACTTTGATGGGTTAAACCTAAGTGCTGCCCAATTAGAAGAATAAATGGCACTTTTAAAATCTGCCAAGTATAATATTGTTAATAAACTTACCTAAATAAACTTGGTAAGTATACGCTGCAGCCTATATTTGCTGTTCCTTAAATTAGTTCTATCGGACAAGTATTTTTATGCGCAAGTTATTTTTAGCAACGCTATTTTTTTCTTTTGCCACGCTTTCCTATGCCAAAAAGGATAAGGCAACTTATTCGGACTTGGTGTTTTGCATAGACATGAGTGGCAGTGCGCGCGGGGTTTTTGATTCATTCAAAAACATGTATTGGAAAATGGTAAATGAGGCGCAGATAAAAGCCGGAAACAAAATTTTGCGTATTGGGATTATCGGATACTCCCGCAATTCATTTTCTGCCGATTCAGGTTATGTAAAAATATTTGCTCAGCCATCGGAAAATTTTGACCAGACGTTCCTTACTTTTTGTGGTATAAAAACTTACATAGAAGGTGGAACCCAAATGATAGGAGTATTGATAGATGTGGCTACCAAGCGAATAGAATGGAGTAAAACCAGCGGAAGCTCCCGTGCTATTATTATTATTGGAAATGGATCGGTACGTTTAGGAAAAATAAATTACAAAGCGGCTGTAATTGCTGCCAAACGCAAAGGTATTGCTATCCATGGGCTTTATTTACAAGCCGGAAAAAACCGAAATATAGAAGAATGGCAGCAACTTGCTGATAGGTCGGGCACACAACTATTTGCATCGAAATTAAACGATACCTCATGTTTTAACTCCGTTGCTCTTGACTCCTTTCGTATAGCTAACACTACTTTTAACAACCACCTGATTTATTATGGTGAAAATGGCAAGACCAATTTTGATAATTTGGTTGTAGCTGATAATCTCACACCCGACTACGGATTAAATGATCGTTATAGCTTTAAAGCAAGAATAGTTTCGGGCGAAGCCTCGGCTCATTGGGAATTAATTAGCCATTATAATAATGGTGATTTCGATTTGATGAATATAGACAGAGAAAAACTTCCTTTTCAATTTCAAACCCTTGTTGCTGAACAAATGCTTGAAACCATACGTAATAAATCAAAAGAGCGCGATACCGACCTCAGAAGCTTTAAAGAAATAGTGGGCAGGATGCCTTTAAATGAAATAAACTACCAACCGCTCGATGACAAAAGCTATCGTTTGAATGCAGCAATGATTATGATTTTGCGCGATGCATTGTCGCACTAAGGGATAATTTTTTTCGGCTTTACCCCTATCCTTTCTCAAAAATGTTTTTTCTTTAGTCCTTAGACCCACGCTATACCAAACGCTTAATTTTAATTAAGCATACTTCGTACAAAATCATCAAACAGATAATTGCTATCGTGCGGACCCGGTGCTGCTTCGGGGTGATACTGCACACTAAAGGCTGGAGTATTCTTTATTCTAATTCCTTCAATCGTGTTGTCGTTAAGATTAATGTGGGTAACCTCAACCGTTGCGTGATTTTGCAACGATTTTGCATCTATCGAAAAACCATGATTTTGGGAAGTTATTTCGCATTTGCCCGTTACAAGATTTTTTACCGGATGATTAATGCCTCTATGGCCATTAAACATTTTATACGTGCTTATTCCCTGACTTTGCGCAAGAACCTGATGCCCCAGGCAAATACCAAATATGGGCCTTTTGCCATCAACAATAGATTTTACTGTAGCTACCACTTGGGTAAGTGTAGCGGGGTCTCCGGGGCCATTGCTTATAAGGTATCCATCGGGTTTCCATTTTTCCATTTCCGAAAAGGAAGTAACGAGCGGAAAAACCTGCACATAACAATCGCGAGCTGCCAGGTTGCGTAAGGTGTTGGTCTTTACCCCAAGGTCAATAACTGCACAGCGAAGTTTGGCGTTTTCATTTCCAAAAAAATAAGGCTGCTTTGCCGACACTTTGCTCGAAAGTTCGAGGCCTTCCATACTCGGGGCTTTGTCAAGCAATGCCTTGAGGGCTTCCAGCGATTCGCCATTGCTGCTTACAATGGCATTCATGGCACCAGCGTGGCGTATGTGCCTTACCAAGGCGCGCGTATCTATATCGCTAATTGCAACCACGTTGTTCTTTACGAAATATTCAACCACATCATCGGTTGCGCTATGCCGCGAATAATAATTGTGGAACGACCTGCATATTAATCCGGCAATCTTTATTCCTTTACTTTCAGTGTCCTCCTCACTTACACCATAGTTGCCAATATGTACATTGGTTTCGATAAGCAATTGTCCATAATACGAAGGATCGGTAAAAACCTCCTGATAGCCGGTCATCCCAGTATTAAACGCGAGTTCACCTATGGCAATTCCTTCGGCACCGGCACTTTTTCCGGTAAACAGGGTGCCATCCTGCAACAGCAGCACAGCTGCCCTTCGTTGATTCAATTTCATTTAAATAAGTTGGGGTTTTTCGGGTAACAAATATCTACTTTTGATACTGTGTTATCAATTGTATCGCTAATTACTTTTACACATTATGTTTAAAAAATAATCATCCTTGTGATGCCTTGGTAACTTCTTGATTTAGCTATTACCTTTACCACCTACATTTCATCATTCCATATGCAAAAAATTGTGAGAGGGCAATTGATAGACATTGCTTCAAAAAAAATTTACAAAGCTGAAATCGAAATCGAAAATCAGCGTATAAAATCCATCACCGAAAAAGAACATGATGAGACTGACTATATTCTTCCAGGATTTATTGATGCCCATATTCATATCGAAAGTTCGATGCTTACCCCCTTCCGATTTTCGCAAGAGGCTGTAAAACATGGTACCGTAGCCACCATAAGCGACCCTCACGAAATTGCAAATGTAAATGGTCTTGAAGGTATCCATTATATGTTAGAAAGTGCAAGCAAGGCGCTTATGAAAATACATTTTGGAGCACCCTCCTGTGTACCAGCTACCACATTCGAGTCGGCCGGTGCAGTGCTTGATAGCCTTGCCGTGTATGACTTGCTAAGACGCAACGACATTTGGTACTTAAGTGAAATGATGAACTACCCCGGGGTACTTTACGAAGACAAGGAAGTGTGGCAAAAAATTGCGTACGCCAAACAGTTGAATAAACCCGTAGATGGTCATGCACCTGGACTTACAGGCGATCAGGCATTACAATACATTGCTGCAGGCATAACTACCGACCACGAATGTTTTACGCTTAGCGAAGCATTGTTTAAAGTGCAGGCAGGCATGAAAATATTGATTCGGGAAGGAAGTGCTGCAAAAAACTTCGAGGCCTTGCACCCTTTGCTAGCTTCGTATACACCCCATGTTATGTTTTGCAGCGATGATAAACATCCTGATGATTTTATTCATGGACACATAAACAAATTGGTTGCGCGTGCTGTGGCCGGGGGGTATAACCTTTTTGATGTGTTAACAGCTGCATGCATTAATCCTATTAAGCATTACAACATTCCTGTAGGAATGCTGCGCCCAGGTGATTATGCCGACTTTATTACCGTGCAAGATATTGTCCATTTTGATGTTCAAGCCACTTACATCAATGGCGAAGCGGCTTATAAAAACGGTATGGTAAAGGAAGTAGTGTTTAACGAGGGCGCTATTAATAATTTCAATTGCTCCTATATTAAACCGGAAGCAGTAGCCCTGGCAACTGAAAAAGCCAGCCTACCGTGCATACATGCATTGGATGGACAATTGATTACTAAGCGGATGGATATTTCGCCCCTGCGCAAAGGCAACAATTGTATAAGTGATGTAAAAAATGATTTTCTGAAAATAACGGTAATCAATCGCTACCGCCCACAGGCCCCAGCGGTATCTTTTATTCATAATTTCGGAATTAAAAATGGTGCCATAGCCAGCACGGTGGCGCACGATTCGCATAATATAATTGCAGTGGGATGCAGCGATGAAGAAATTGCCCGAGCTGTAAATCTGCTAATTGAAACGAAAGGTGGATTGAGTGTAGTTGCCGGAAAATATGAAGAGGTACTTCCACTTCCGGTAGCAGGATTGATGACCACTTCAACATGCAGCCAGATAGCAAAACAGTATGCATTACTTGATGCCAAGGTAAAGGAAAATGGCAGTAAATTAAGAGCACCATTTATGACCTTGTCATTTATGGCCTTGCTGGTAATTCCTGAACTAAAGTTGAGCGATCTGGGATTGTTTGATGCAGTAAAATTTCAATTTGCCGAATAACACGTTAACCAACTACGCTTAAATTGAATCTCAACTGAAACCAACCTATCTAAAAGACAACATACTTTTTGGCATATTTAAAAAATGCTTTACATCCTTGCATATCGCATTTTAAAAAACATTCTTTGCCATGAAAACACGATGCTATGTGCGGAATACTAGGTGTAATAGGGTTAGAAAATAACCAACCCATAGCTCCGGAAACTTTGGTGCGTATGAGCGACACCATGAGCCACCGGGGACCTGATGGGGATGGATTTTTGTATGCAGGCAATTTTGATAATGAAGCCATCAACCGTTCGGTTGAGGGCCGTAAACACACATTTTTATTTAAAGCAGCAAACAGAAGAAACGTTGCATTGGCGCATCGCAGGCTTTCTATTATTGATTTGAGTACGATTGCTTTTCAGCCTATGTGCGATTTTGACGAAGATATATGGATCATCTTTAATGGCGAAATTTATAATCACAAAGAAATACGACCAGAACTAGAGCGCGATGGTTACAAATTCAAAACATCGCATAGTGATACTGAAATGATTATTTATGCCTATAAAAAATGGGGCATCAATTGCATACATAAATTTCGTGGCATGTTTGCCATGTGTATTTGGGATAAGCGTACCGATACTTTTTTTATGGTGCGCGACCGCATTGGCATTAAGCCCTTATATTATACACAAGTCAACGGCCGTTTTTATTTTGCCAGCGAAATAAAAGCCATTATCGAAGACAAGAGTATATCCAGAAAGCTTAATGAGCAAGGGTTTTACGATTACTTTACCTTTCTGACTGTGCCGGCACCTAATACGCTTTTCGAAAACATATACAAACTTAAACCAGGTCACTATATAAAAATTGAAAATGGAAATGTAAGCGAGCAAATTGAATACTGGGATATTTATGACAACGTACATTATCACCGAGACAAAACTCAAAAACAGATACAGGAGGAGCTAATTGAATTGCTCAGAGTATCGGTAAAATATCGCCTCGAAGCCGATGTGCCGGTTGGTGTTTTCTTAAGCGGAGGTATTGATAGCAGCCTCAACACTGCCCTCTTTAGCGAAATAGCTAAAGAGCCTGTACGTGCATTTACAGTAGGCTATGCTAATGATGAAAAACTTAGCACCTACAAAAACGAATTTGAATACGCGCGCAAGGTGGCCAAGTTGTTCGGATGCGAGTATCATGAACTTGCACTTACTCAAAAGGATTTAATGGACTTTCTGCCTCAGCTCATACATCATCAGGATGAACCCATTGCCGATCCGGTTTGCATGCCGGTGTATTTTGTTAGTAAACTCGCCCGCGATAATGGTGTTACCGTTTGTCAGGTGGGCGAAGGTAGCGATGAATTGTTTTGGGGGTATGAGACCTGGAAACGCTTTTCTAATTTGCAACAAAAAAGTGAGTTGCCATTTGCCAAAGTAGGTATGCAGGCAGGCATGGCTGCTATGCAACTAATGGGTAAACAACATTCGCTGCCCTATGAAATGATGTATCGTGGTACGCATCAGGACAAGCAATTGTTTTGGGGAGGAACAACCTCTTTTGCTGAAAATGAAAAAAAGGCAATCATGCATCCTCAATTGCGCAATCAATTTAAAGACTATACCACATGGGACCTGATAAGGCCGTACTATCAAAAATATTTATCGAGCACACCTGAACACGCGCAGGTAAACTGGATGAGCTATTTTGATATTAAAGTACGTATAGCTGAATTATTATTAATGCGCGTAGATAAAATGAGCATGGCGGTTTCTCTGGAAGCACGCGTACCCTTTCTCGATCATAAATTTGTGGAGTATGCGATGGGAATACCTGCGGAAATGAAAACCCGAAATCAGGAAAGCAAACATATTTTGAAAAAAGCCGTTGAAGGAATTTTGCCTGACGAAATTATATATCGAAAGAAACAAGGTTTTGGAACCCCTGTATTTGAATGGTTCTTTGAAGACCTGGGAGCATTCGCAAAAGATGAAATCAATTCCTTCACCAAACAAACTGAAATTATTGATCCAAAGATGATGCAACATTATTTCAACTCAAAGCAAGGTGTAAAAGTTTGGTACATTCTTAACTTTGTAATGTGGTGGAAAAAATTTGTAAATAATTAGCAGCACTTTAAGATTGATAAAATTGATTTCTTAAGGATAACTTTCAGATTATCCTGGTTATATAAAACTCCCTGTTGGCTCAATTACCCATCGGCAATTGCACTGAACTCAGATTGCTGCTAGCATGCACATCATCGCTCAATAATATAAAATCGCTCATAGTAGATTCAACATTTAAAACTAAAACAGTCTCTCTCTAACTTCATAATTCAATGCCTAAACTATTTAAAATAAAGTACCCTGTTAAAGCCGCGCTAATTATGCTTTGCATGCTAGTTGGTTTAAATGCTCAATCGCAAATGGATGCCCCCCGTTACATTTCGTACAGTCCTTATAATTATAACGATACCGTTTTTGCATTCAATGAAAAAACAACAATTTATTCTAAACCGGATACTAATTCGAAAACTGTGCTGGTAGCCAACGCAGGAGATACGTTATTCATAAACGACTCTTTTACTTTTAATGGCGATAAACCTTTGCCGCAATTTTTAAAAGTAAAAAGTCGTGGCCTGCAAGGCTATATCAAACCAAGTGATATTGCTATTTATAAATTCAACATTATAAACGAAACCTCAAACAGTACCATTGTTATAGGTGTTGAATATATGTCAAAAGATGCAAAATTTATGGCCAAGGAATATTTCGAGAACACGTTTATCAACTCATTTTCGTATCCATATTATTATGGTTCATTTTCCCTTGTAATGCATGGTAACCGGGGGCTTGAAGGTATCAGTAAAATTTTTGAGATTCTGCATTTTGCAGAAGCGTGTGGCGAAGATGGCGGTTCTACTTTTATTGGATGGACACCGGGAGAATTTTATGAAATATTACACGCTAGCGCTACAAGCGATGGTGGAATTTATAGTCATCAAACCACTATTACATTTCCTGAAGACAGCGGTGGGATTGCCGGAAAAGTTATTTTCCAAAAAGAAATTTATGAAGTTACCAATGAAGAGTTAGAATGGGATTACCATAGTATAGAAACTCGTATTTATAACTGGACAGGCAGTAATCTTGATCCTCCCTTTAAAGAAAATCTGGAAGAAGCCATCGATTCAGAAACTGAAAAATAGATTAATCAATAAGATTTTAAGCAGGAAAAAAATATAAACACAACCACTGTTTATATTTTACTTAAATAAAGGCTGTAGTCGCAAGCAAAAAGTTAATAAAAGTTACTTTTGCGCAACTATGTGCGGAATAGCAGGAATTTATTTTAAACAATCGTTGGTGCCTGAAATGGGCATGTTGCAGCGAATGAACATTGCCCTGTCGCATCGTGGTCCCGATGCTGAAGGCACTTTTTGTGATAACCATATTGGACTTGCGCATCGCAGACTTTCAATAATTGATTTGAGTGAAGCCGGCCGTCAGCCTATGTTTAGTGCAGATGGTAATGTTGTATTAATTTTCAATGGAGAGATTTACAACTTCAAAGAGGTAAAAGCAAAAATTGACAATTATCCATTTGTAACACAAACCGATTCGGAAGTTATTATTGCTGCCTACTTAAAATGGGGCAACGATTGTGTGCAGCACTTTAATGGCATGTTTGCGTTTGCACTTTGGGATAAACGCACCAGCAAGCTCCTGATTGCCCGCGATCGCTTGGGTGTAAAACCATTGTACTACCATCAGCATAATGATACTTTTTTGTTCGCTTCGGAAGTACGCTCCTTATTGACCACCGGCCTGGTGCCTGCAAAACTTAACAGGTTGGCCGTGCAGGATTATTTTATGTACCAAAGTGTTAATGCCCCTGCCACCATACTTAGCAACGTGTTTATGTTGATGCCTGGCCACACAATTGAAATAACTAATGGTAGAATAGCGATTTCAAAAAACTGGGACATCTGCGAAAACAAAAGTGAAGCCGCTGTAGCTCATGATTACACGACTATCAAAAAAAATGTGAACGATTTATTTTTTGCAGCAGTAAGGCGCAGGTTGATAAGCGATGTGCCTTTTGGGGCATTCCTTTCTGGAGGAATAGATAGCAGTGCGGTAGTAGCCGCCATGAGTATGGTAATGAATAAGCCGGTAAAAACGTTTACCATTACCTTTAACGAAAGTGAGTATAATGAATCGCATTACGCTGCCATTATTGCCAAAAAATATAAAACTGATCATCACGAACTTCGCTTACGTCCCGAAGATTTTTTGCACGAAATACCCCGGGCACTTAAAGCGCTTGATCATCCCAGTGGTGATGGCCCCAACTCCTATACAGTAAGTAAAATAACTCGTGCTAATGGTATTACCATGGCCCTTTCGGGCCTTGGTGGCGATGAGTTTTTTGCAGGGTATCCCGTTTTTCAGCGCAGCTTGCAATTAGAAAAATATAAATTTCTATGGAAAACTCCCCGGTTTATACGATCGCGATTTGCCAAACTAGCGGCATCTCGCAAAAGTGGGGTAGCTGGAGAGAAACTTAACAATTTACTGCAATTGAAAGATTACAACTTTGCAAAAGCATTTGCTATTGGGCGCCAAATTAATACTCCGCAACATATACACTCACTGTTAACAAATCATGATTTGGATTTCGATTCGGTGGAGGCTATTGTTAATAATTTGAATTTTAGAGGAGACTTTCCACTATTAAGCAAAGTATCGGCTGCGGAAGCCAGCACCTATATGCAAAATGTTTTACTGCGCGATACTGATCAAATGAGTATGGCCGTGGCCCTTGAAGTGCGCACACCTTTTCTTGATTATGAATTGATAGCCTATGTAATGGGTATTCCTGATAAATACAAGATACCTGTTTTCCCAAAAAAATTACTGGTAGAAAGCCTTGGGAATTTGTTGCCTGACGAAATAGTGCATCGCAAAAAAATGGGCTTTGTCTTTCCATGGCAACAGTGGCTGCGTCAGGATATGAAGAGCATGTGCCAAACAGCGATTGAAAACATGGCACAACGCAGTTTATTTAATTCAACCTACCTCGAATTGATGTGGATGCGATTTAATGCCGGAGACCCAACAGTACGCTGGCTTGATATCTGGCTTTGTGTGGTACTCGAAAACTGGCTCCAAGAAAACAACATTAATGAGTAGCAAACCAACCATTTTGATTTTTTGCGATTGGTATAAGCCGGCTTTCAAAGCGGGTGGTCCGGTGCAATCTATTGCAAATATTGTTGCTCATCTTCATCCTTACTTTGATTTCAAAATTATTACCGGTGATCGCGACTTACACGATGACAGGCCTTATACATCAGTAGCTCTTAATACCTGGTGTAAGGTTGACCATGCCGAAGTTTATTATATAGACCAAAAAAGTATTTCCTATAAAAAAATTGCTGCCATGCTCAAAGAAACTAAGCATGATGTAGTATATCTAAACAGTGTTTTTTCTGTACCCTTTACCCTATATGTTTTAATGGCTGTAAAAACTTCGGGTGATAAAGCTAAAGTTATACTTGCGCCACGAGGCATGCTTGCAAAAGAGGCTTTGCAAATTAAAGCGACAAAAAAAATGCTCTTTTTATCATTGGCAAAAGGAATCGGAATTTACAGAAATGTATGCTGGCATGCCTCTACCCCACTTGAAAAAGAAGAAATACAAGCCATATTTGGACCTCGTGCCGAAGTTAAAGTTGCTATCAACCTTGGCAGCAAACGCGACATCATCGAAATCAAAAGAATTAAAAGTAGCGGGCATGCAACCTATGCTTTTCTTTCGCGCATTGCCATCAAGAAAAACTTACAATATGCCATAGAAGTGCTTTCTAAAAGCACACGTGGAAATATCGTATTCGATATTTATGGAGTAACGGACGAGCACGAATACAGAACACAATGCGAGGAACGTATTAAACAACTTACATCGTCTTCTATCGCCATACGTTTTAAAGGCGAAGTTGCGCACCATAACATCAGTGAAGTATTAAGCAACTATCATTTTACCATATTGCCAACCCGAAATGAAAACTACGGGCATTCCATTGTTGAAAGTTGGGCCTGTGGATGCCCGGTGCTCATTAGCACCGAAACACCATGGCGTAATTTGGAGGAACAAAACATTGGTTGGGACATTGCATTAAATGAAAAATCGAAATGGATTTCGGTAATTGAAAAAAGTGTTGATATGAATCAGGATGAATATGATAGAATGTCGGCAGCCAGCTATAACTTTGCAAGGCTGATTCTTCAAAATCAGCAATCGATAGATTCGAATATAAATTTATTTAAATAGTATACAGTGACCGTAACACGTCTGGATAGGTATAATAATGACTGGTATAAACCGGGCCGTAATCGCGCAGTCTTGTTTTGCTGGTACTTTATCAATGTGCTATTCTTCATCAATCCGCTCAATCCCAGTTCATCGCTTAAGATTTTTCTTCTTAAAATGTTTGGAGCTCGAATTGGAACAGGTGTCCGCATTAAACCTGCGGTAAATATTAAATACCCATGGAAACTAACCCTTGGTGATTATGTTTGGGTTGGTGAGCATGTATGGATAGATAACCTTGAGGTTATTAGCATTGGCAATCATGCATGCCTGTCGCAAGGTGCTATGTTATTGACCGGTAATCATGATTATAAAAAAGAAGATTTCGGATTGATAACCGAAAGTATTACTATTGAGCAAGGAGTTTGGATTGGAGCACATGCTATTGTTTGCCCGGGTGTAACATGTAAGTCGCATTCGGTGCTGGCAGTAAACTCCGTAGCTACTCATCATTTAGATGCAAATACCATATATCAGGGCAACCCGGCAGTGGCCATCCGTAAGCGTGAAATAAAACCTGTTTCATAAAATTTAATTTGAGTCAACCTCTTAAAATATCGATCATAACCATTGCATTTAATAGCGCAGAAACTATTGAAGATACAATCAATTCGGTAATCTCACAGGACTACCCTCATATAGAGTACATTGTTGTTGATGGTAAATCTACCGATGGTACCGTAGCTATCATAAATAAATACACCAACAGCATTACTAAGTTTATTTCTGAAAAAGACAAAGGGCTGTATGATGCACTTAATAAGGGAATAAAGCTAAGCACGGGCGATATAGTTGGCATTCTTCACAGTGATGATTTATTTTTTGACAATCAGGTTATCAGTAAAGTAGAAAAAGCATTTTCTGAAAATAACATTGACAGTTTATATGCCAACCTTATATTCGTTGACCGCTTTAATATATCGAATACAAAAAGAGTTTGGCGTGCTGGGGTTTATCATAAAGGCGCTTTCCGCAGAGGATGGATGCCACCTCATCCTACCTTTTTTGTAAAAACTAAACTTTTTCAGAAACTGGGATTTTATCGTACTGATTTACGATTTAGTGCCGACTATGAACTTATGCTGCGATTTATTCATAAAAACAATGTAAGCACCTATTACCTCAACGAGTTTATAGTAAAAATGCGCCTTGGTGGAATAAGCAACACAGACATTTTGAGCAAACTAAAAGCACATAAAGAAGACAAAATAGCCTGGCAAGTAAATAACATGAAATCGAGCACATGGTGGCTGTGGATGAAACCTCTGGGCAAGATATCTCAATTTTTTAAGAGACAATAGTTTAATCACCCTCGTAGGTTGCTTCAAAATTATGGTGTTCGTTTACACTTATTTTCAAATGATATCGATTGTGTATTTTTCCACGCAAGAGATTATAGATTACATATGCAAGATTTTCACAAGTTGGAATTTTATTCGAAAACTCTAACGTTTCCTTGTTTAGAAATTTATTGTGAAAACGGCTGAGCACTTCTTTACTTATTAGCGATTGCAACAATTTTGTATCAACTACATAACCTGTTTGCTCATCCACCTCACCACTCACATTAGCGGTAACCAAAAATGTGTGTCTGGTAGGCGCAATACTTACCTCTCCAAAGACTGCGCTGTTTTTCTTATCAGTCCAATCTTGATTGCGCATTAGTAGTTCACAATCGAAGAATGATTTGCAACTAATTTGAGCTTTCATTTTGCTAATATCTTTATGTTTTTTTAAACAGAAAAGAAGCACAAAAGTTTTTATTCCGATATATTTTTATTTGAACAAGAATCAATTATAAAGTGATAATTTGGCCACAAAAACATCCCAACATGTATGTTTACCATAATGGAAAGCTCCTAAAATCGACAGAACTAAGAATTACTCCATACAACAGAGCACTGCTTTATGGCGATGCGCTGCTTGAAAGCATGCGTTGGCACAGGGGCCGCTTATTATTTATAAAAGCACATATCGCACGGCTTAACCAAGGTATAAAGGCATTGCAATTGACCCAACCTGAATGGCTAGAACGCAGTAAAAAAGACGGTCTTAGCCCGGAGGACTTTTTAAATCAAATTGCGTTACAATTAGTAACGACAAATAAAATAAGTGAGGATGCACGTATTCGTTTGCAGTTATACCGGGCCGATGGTGGCCTTTATCAGCCGCAGCAGGATGAAGCCGAATTGCTTATAGAATCAAGTGCATTACCTGCTGACCAATACCTGCTCAATACAGACGGATTAATCATTAGTATTTATAGGGATGCAACCAAGGTGTATTCTATTTATTCTCCATATAAATGCGGGAATATGCTGCTTTATGTGCTTGCAGCAAATCATGCCCGGTTAAATAGGTTTGATGATATTTTAATAACCAACCCCTCCGGAAAATTACTTGAAGGAAGCTCCTCAAATTTATTTATTCGCAAAGGAAATCGAGTTTTTCATCCACCAGTAAGTGACGGTTGCACCGATGGAATAATGCGAAGCATCATTCCTAAACTTTGTAAAAAGATAGGTTACGAAAGCATTGAAAAAAGCATTTCTGAAAAATTCCTGTTTACAGCAGATGAGGTTTTTTTGACCAATGCAGTGCGTGGTATCAGGTGGGTGAAAAAAATTGGGAAATGCACTTACCAATGCGAGGTAGCACCTCGACTTATAAATGAGCTAAATGCGATTACTACCACTTAGCTTATCATAACCGGCATAAGCAGCATAAGCAAATCTTCTTGCGAATCGCTTCCTTGCGATGCAGGAACAAACAAGCCTGCTCTGTTTGGTAGTGACAATCTAATCAATACATCTTCGCTTGGCATATTATTAATTAGCTCAATGAGGAAACGGGAGTTAAAAGCAATTTCCATGTCGGCACCGGCATAGTTGCATGAAAGAACTTCGCTTGCTTCATTATTAAAGTCAATGTCTTCGGCATTAATGGTAAGTTGACTGCCTTCAATTTTTAAACGAACCTGATGTGTTGTCTTACTGGAAAATATAGAAACCCTTCTTAATGAACTTAGGAGCAGTGCCCTGTTAACAATAAGCTCGTTAGGCGCTTCTTTTGGAATTACCGCTTCATAATTAGGATACTTTCCTTCTATTAACCTGCAAATAAGCTTAGAATCGGCAAAAGTGAAAAATGCATTTGCTTCATTATATTCAATATGAACCTTAGAATCATTTTGTGGCAATGAAGATTTAAGCAAGTTCAATGGCTTTTTTGCCATAATAAAAGTAACGTTCGATTGTGAACGCGCATCCTTACGCTTATATCTTACTAATCTATGGGCATCGGTAGCAACAAAGGTTATACCTTCAGGACTCATTTCACAAAACACGCCATTCATAACGGCTCGCAAATCATCGCTAGCGGTAGCAAACAAGGTGCGTTCAATAGCTTCGGATACAACCGTTGATGGTAAGTCTACAAAATTGGCCTTCTCTACAACCGGAATTTTTGGAAACTCTTCACCATTCATAGCAGCTACCTTAAACTTACCACGTAGGCTGCTCACTTCAATCATATAGGTTTGTTTGTTCAGGTTGAAAGTAAGTGGCTCATCGCCAAAAGTTTTTATCGTATCTAGCAACAATTTAGCCGGAACAGCAACCTTTCCTTTGTCCTTTGACTCTACCTCGATGCGCGTTATCATAGTGGTTTCAAGATCTGAAGCGCAAATTTCCAGGTTGGTTTTGTCTAGATCAAAAGAAAGTAAGAAAGTATCGGAAGCGGGCTGTTATTACTCAGCGCACCGCTGGCTATCTGTAATCCCTTAGCCAATGCCTGGCTCGAAACAATAAATATCATAGTTGTGAAGGTGAAATTTTTGAGGGTTCAAAAGTAGAATTACTTACCGAAAATAAAAATAAGAAGCAAAGTTTTATTCGGGCTGATTATCGGCTGTTCTGGCCAACTGAGGCAGCATTTCTAATTCTTTTCTCCAAATGCATGATGAATTCTTATCTATGACTAACATTTCAATCGATATAAGTCCACCCAATCTGATAATGCTAAACCGCCTAATACAAAAGATTGAATATAAGAAGTAATCTTGCGATTATCAGGGATATTTCTTGCTTTGTTATGCTGAATTCGTCTCCGATTATGATTTAAAAAAGAGCTCCTTCAAGGAAATAACCTATTATTTATATTCGAGTAAAGCTAAAATTCCGGTTAGGTTTGGAATGTTATAATCTGCATGTTCATGTATTTGCGAATTGTTGCATGCTATGGTTATTAATCCCAATGCATGCCCCATTTGCAAATCACTTATACTATCACCCACGATAATTGATTTTTTAAAATCGATTTCTTCAAATTGCTCTTGCGCAAGTAAAAGCATACCTGTATTGGGCTTGCGCATTTTTTTGGTATCCTCATCTTTTAAGCATGTAGCAGCGTAAATGGCATCTATACGCCCACCACTAAGTCGGACTTCGGTTGTTAACATGGTGTGTATACTTTCTAAATCCTCTTCGTTCATCAAACCCTTACCCACCCCTTGTTGATTCGTAACGATAATGATGCGCGAAAATATTTTACTTAGCACTACCAATGCAGGCTTTACGCCCGGCAGCCACTCAAACTCGTCCAGGATTTGACATAATCGTTGGGCAACATTTTATTTAATACACCATCCCGATCAAGAAACAAGTTCCACCTCCTATCAATTATCAATTTTTGCAAACTCATGCTGTGCTTTATTATAATCTTCGGGAATACCAATATCAATAAAATAATCTTGAAATTCAATACCTTGAATCCATAGGTTAGCTGCCATATTTTCAAGAATTTCCTTTTCAAACGAAAATGCCTGAGGCATTTTCACGATATCAAAAAAATTATTTCTAAGGCAATAGATTCCACCATTAATAACTCCTTCTTTCAAATACTTTTTTTCGACAAAGCGGGTAATTCTTCCATGCAAATTGGTTTCAACGGTTCCATACCGTTCAAAGTCATGCATGGGCTTAAGGGCAATGGCCAGATCGCATTCATGCTTCAAAAAAAGACTATAAAACTGCTGCAAGTCGATATCGAACAATGTATCGCCATTTAATACAACAGCAACATCCTCTATTTTTTGCAGGGCCAGCTTTATAGCGCCTCCTGTACCCAAAGGGGTATGCTCAATGGAATAATGCAAACGCATGTTTCCAAAATCATTTCCGAAATAATCTGTAATATGCTCATGCAAATGCCCAACTGAAAGCACAACATCTGTAAAGCCTTGCTTATTCAACTTACTAAGCAAATAATATAAAAATGGTTTGCCACACACAGGTGCCATAGGTTTAGGTATACCGGGAAGTAGGTGCTGTAGTCGTGTTCCAAGTCCACCGGCAATGATGATAGCTTCTTTAATATGTGTGTTCAATATTCGAAGGGTTTCAGGAATTAAACATGTTTTCTTCTACCAGCTGGCAAATAATGTGGCCTGCGGTAATGTGACTTTCCTGAATACGCGGGGTGTCGTTACTCGGTATGTTTATTAAGTAATTGCACAAGTCCTTCATTTTTCCTCCGGTGGCTCCAGTAAGACCTACTATAATTAATCCACGCTCCTTAGCTACTTGGAGGGCTTTGATAATATTAGCTGAATTGCCTGAGGTGGAAAGGGCAATTAAAATATCACCCTTGCGGCCTTTGGCCTTCACAAGGCGTGCATACACTTCATCGTATGAGTAATCGTTTGCAACAGCCGTCAGGTACGAGGTGTTTACATGTAAAGCCTCAGCAAATAATGGCTCGCGGTCGGTATAAAACCTGCCGGTGAACTCAGCGGCAAGGTGTTGTGCATCGGCAGCACTACCGCCATTGCCACACAACAAAAGTTTCCCATCTGCCTTAAAACAGTTTGTAATTTCCGTAACCACTTGCTCTATGGTATGTATCAGCGCAGCATCATTCATCCATTTTAACTTGGTATCTACTGATGCCTGTATAATGTTTCTTATTTTATCACTCATGGTATATGGTCATAGTTAATTAGTTGTCCATGTTACTAAACCCTCGCTTACAAAGTTATAGTTAATTACAGTGCCGCCAACTGATGAAAGCAGATTAACCACATCATACTTTTTGTTGGCAGGTGCGTAAAAGGTCATAAAACCACCTCCTCCGGCCCCTGATATTTTTCCTCCGGTAGCGCCTGCTGCTATAGCTTTTTCGTAAATAGCATCAATTAGCGTATTGCTGATATTGGCAGCCATACGTTTTTTTTGTTGCCAGCCAAAGTGCAGCACCTCCCCTATACTATCTACTTTAGCGGTAAGCAAGGCTTCTTTCATTTGAATTGCCTGTTGCTTAAGCTGATGCATGGCTTCAATGGATTTCTCATTTTTCTCTTTCACATTTTTTGCCTGCTCTTCGATGATGGTTGATGATAGTCTTGAAGTTTCGGTATTAAAAAGTATCAGGTTATGTTGTAACTCATGCATGACCATATCCTTTATGCGCAATGGATTAACAATGACTTTTCCGTTTTCGTGAAACTCCATAAAATTTACACCGCCAAAAGTAGCAGCATACTGATCCTGCTTTCCTCCTGCATACCCAAGGTCTTCGCGTTCTATGGAATAAGCAAGTTGAGCAATGTCGTATTCGCCAAGCGGAATGCGCAGCCACTCGGCAAATGCGCCAATTATGGCCACTACCAAGGTTGAAGATGATCCTAGGCCTGAGCCCGGAGGAGCATCAACAAAGGTATCCATGCGAAAGGATAGGGCCTTACTGCCAAAGTCTTTAACTATCCGGTTGTATACCCCTTTTATCAAATCCAGCTTTCCATCAAATGGCAAGGTTAGGCTGCTTGGGTAATTTATTTCCTGTTGCTGATCGCGGGCATTTATTGTAATGATGCCATCATCCGTAGGGATGATGGTACAAAAAGCATATCGACTTATGGTGGCATTAAGTATGGCCCCGCCATACATTTCCGAGTAAGGACTAACATCGGTACCACCGCCCGCCAAACCCAATCGCAAAGGCGCCTTACTTCTTATAATCATTTCATTTTTTTTTTGCGGGGCAAAAATGCCTTATCTCATAATCAAAAGCAAACAAATATTCCAATTGGCAACTGACTATTACCATGCACCAAAAGGCAGTTAATTAAACTACATACCATTTGCTTAGAGCCTAGCTTTGATTTATGCAACTGTTTCCTTATGGCGAATTTTCAGATTATCTGTATAATCCATCACACGAGGCGGGCTCCATTGGCACTGTGCACTTGCCACATAATTAAAGTCTTTATTAAATTTCTTACTAATCAAAAAAAAGCGTTTAATAATAAGTTCAAAATAAAAAGATTATAATTGCTCTTACGAATTAAAAATCATTAGTAGATTTATCCACCTCAACTTAAAATAAAAAGAAATGGAAGTAACCCGATTGTTTGACCTACTGCCGTGGCAGTTATCCAATTATCCAAAAGATGATATGCTTGCAGGAAAAGAAAATGGTACCTGGCGCAAGCACAGTACTTCGGAAGTTATCAGCCAGGTTAATTCCTATACGAAGGGGCTACTGGCACTTGGCATTGTGCACAATGACAAGGTAGCGTCCATCTCCAACAATCGGCCTGAATGGAATATACTGGATCATGCAATCCTACAAACGGGAGGCGTGCATGTTTCCATCTATCCAACTATAAGCGAAAGCGAGTACAAGTTTATACTTAATGATTGCGAAGCCAAATTGATTGTAGTGAGCGATGAAGCTTTATACACCAAGATCATGCAGATTAAAAATGACTTGCCAAACCTGAAGCACCTATTTACATTTGATACCATAACGGGAGCTGCTCATTGGACAGCCATTGCGCATGAAGGTAAAGCGGTTACCGATGAGCAAGTTGAAACCCGGAAGAAAGCAGTAAAACCTACTGACCTTGCTACCTTAATCTATACCAGCGGAACAACCGGAAATCCAAAAGGAGTGATGCTGTCGCACCATAATCTTGTTTCTAATTTTCTCGCTTGTCGCACTCTACCTCCGGTTGACCATCGTCATACAGCACTCAGTTTTCTTCCACTTTGCCATGTGTATGAGCGGATGTTAACATACCTGTATATGTACATTGGCGTGAGTATTTATTATGCTGAAAGCATCGAAAAAATTGGAGATAATATTAAAGAGGTAAAACCAGATGTGTTTTCTGCTGTGCCCAGATTAATTGAAAAGGTATATGACAAAATAATGGCCAAGGGTAAGGCGGCACCTCCAGTAAAAAGAGCCATTTTTATGTGGGCAGTAAACCTTGGCTTGCAATATGAATTAGATAAAAAGAATGGTTGGTTTTATGAAACCAAGTTAAAGCTGGCCCGCAAATTAGTTTTCAGCAAATGGCGCGAAGGACTTGGTAATAACGTAAAATGCATTGTAAGTGGTGGCGCAGCATTGCAGGAGCGACTGGCACGTATTTTTTGGGCAGCCGAAATTCCCATACTCGAAGGTTATGGACTGAGCGAGACATCGCCTGTTATATCAGTAAATTATCTTGAACCGGGTAGTGCTTGCTTTGGCAGTGTTGGATTAGTAATTGAAAACGTGCAGGTAAAAATTGCAGAAGATGGGGAGATACTCTGCAAAGGTCCAAGTGTGATGCAAGGCTATTATAAACGGGATGACCTAACCAAAGAAGTAATAGACAGTGATGGCTGGTTGCATACTGGTGATATTGGCACGATGGTCAACAATAAATATTTGAAAATTACTGATCGTAAAAAAGAAATTTTTAAAACCAGTGGTGGTAAATACATAGCTCCACAGCCAATCGAAAATTTGCTTAAAGAATCGCCTTTTATTGAGAATACAATGGTTATTGGAGAGAATCAAAAATTTGCATCAGCTATAATTTGCCCTAATTTTAATTACATGGAAAGCTGGTGCAACATTAAAGGTATACCCTACACTACCCCTGAACAGATGATATTGAATGCGGATGTGATTAAGAAAATTGACTCGAAGTAGCTAAAGTAAATAACAAACTTGGACAGGTAGAAAAAATTAAGCGCGAATTAATGATTGCCAAAGAATGGACGGTGGCTTCCGGTGAACTTACCCCAACGCTTAAATTGAAAAGGAAAATAATATTTGAGAATAATAAAGAATTGATAAACAAAATATATTCGGTAGAAACTTAATAATAGCTGATTGCGTTTTCTGCTAAAACTGTTTTTTGTTAATCAAAGCATTACGCGAGTATATCAAAAAAAATATTTAATCTTTTAGTGCATAAAATGTCGCCAAATTAAATAGCGGTATCTATCACATTGGTAAACATTTTTACTTTATAAACTTCTCATTTGCTGCTATGCACTTGTATTCCGCCTTTTATTGCGTTGCCAGTTTCTTTGTGGTTTAGCTGCTTGCTTTTTGGCCCCTTGTGGCTTGGAGCTACCTTGTTGTGGTCTTGCGCCTTGCTGAGGCCTACGCTGTTGTTGCTTTTGTGCAGTAGGCACCGGATAATTATCAATCAATGGATACGCATGATCAGCAATCACAGGAATACGTTTTGTTATCAATCTTTCAATATCGCGGAGGTATGCTTTTTCTTCTGCATCGCAAAACGAAAAAGCTGTGCCCGAAGCACCCGCGCGACCTGTTCGACCTATACGGTGAACATACGTTTCGGCAACGTTTGGCATTTCGTAATTTATCACATATTGCAAATCGTCAACATCAATACCGCGTGCGGCAATATCTGTTGCAACTAATACACGAGTGGTTTGTGCTTTGAAATTTGATAAAGCACGTTGCCGAGCGTTTTGCGCTTTATTACCATGTATGGCCTCGGCCTTTATGTGATACTTCTCCAGAACTTTTACGACTTTATCGGCACCATGCTTTGTTCGAGTAAATACTAATGCGGTTTTTATTTTTGTGTCCTTAAGCACATCAATCAATAACGAATTTTTATTGCCTTTATCAACAAAGTAAATGTATTGCTGCACCGTTTCGGCAGTGGTTGATTCGGGTGTAACTTCAACCTTTTTTGGATGGTGTAAAATGCTTGACGCAAGTTTTACAATCTCAGGAGGCATTGTTGCAGAGAAAAATAACGATTGGCGCTTTGTTGGTAGCACAGCAATTAATTTTCGCACATCATGAATAAAGCCCATATCGAGCATGCGATCGGCTTCGTCAAGCACAAATATTTCAATATCGCGCAGGGAGATATATCCTTGATTCATAAGGTCGAGCAACCGACCGGGAGTGGCTATAAGTATATCTACACCATGCAGCAAAGCATTAGTTTGTGGTCCCTGTGCCACACCGCCAAACACAACAGTGCTGCGCAATCTTGTATGCCGGCCATAGGCTTTAAAACTTTCGTTTATTTGTATGGCAAGTTCGCGTGTTGGTGTTACAATAAGACTGCGAATTTTTAGTTTCTTGTCGTTGGTTTGAACTGCGCTCAACAATTGTAAAATTGGTATTGCAAAAGCAGCCGTTTTTCCGGTGCCTGTTTGTGCACATCCCAGCAAATCTGTCCCTTGTAGTACTATTGGTATTGCTTGTTTTTGTATGGGTGTAGGCGTAGTATAGCCTTCCTTCTCTATCGCTTTTAGAATAGGTTCGATAATACCTAATGAATTAAAATGCATGTGAAAATTGTTTGCCGGAATAGACCGGTATGAAAATATTATATCTGTTTGTTTTATAAAAAGTTGCCCAAGGTAGCGTTTATTTTTGACAGGCAGCAAAAGTGGGTTTGTGAAAACACAAACCATAGGCATAGTGGGTTTATGAAAACACAAACCATAGGGTGTGGATATGTCTATCTGCGTTTTGAAAATACCAACCTTAGAGAAAAGATTGCCAAAGAATGGACGGTGGCTTCCGTTGAACTTACTTCAACGGTTAAACTTAAAAGAAAAATTATTTTCAATAAAATTTAGGCACTTATCAATAAAACATATAATGCCAATTATGATTAATAAAGGTAGGTAAAAAACCGGACTATTGCTAAGGACTATCTATTTTTAAAATACTGAATGATAATTTTGTCACTATAACCCTATACTTTCCGAAATATTTTCCGTTTTATTCAAACTAATGCGCCAAAATGACCTAATAAATCAAATGGAAAGATTTATGCTGCAAGTGGTATTCAAACAAACCAATATCACTTTCTAGTTATGAAAAATTTGACCATCAAAACACAGGAATTACTCCAACAAGCTCACCAAATGGCTTTGCAGGCGGGTCATCAGCAAATAGATAATACTCATTTGCTATACCAAATGATCACTGAGCCCGACTCTATCATTTCTTATTTACTAAAGAAGAACAATATAAACGTAAATCATGTTACCGAAAAAATAAATGAGCAATTACAAAAACAACCCAAAGTAAGTGGTGGCGAAGTTTACCTTTCACCGGCAGCCAATAAGGTGCTTGCCAATGCTACAGGTTTTTTAAAGGAATTTGGAGATGAATTTGTAGCTCATGAGCACTTGCTACTCTCGATATTGAAATATGGAGAAAGTACAGGTACGATACTAAAAGACAGTGGCCTCACCGAAAAGGTCTGCTTGCAGCAATCAAAGACATGCGCAAAGGCTCTAAGGTTCAGAGCGAAACAAGTGATAACACCTATCAGGCGCTTAATAAGTATGCAAAAAACCTAAATGAACTGGCAAGCGGTGGCAAGCTTGACCCTGTAATAGGCCGAGACGAAGAAATAAGACGCGTATTGCAAATACTCTCGCGCAGAACCAAGAACAACCCTGTATTGGTAGGCGAACCGGGTGTTGGAAAAACGGCAATAGCCGAAGGTCTTGCTCATCGAATTATAAATGGAGATGTACCCGAAAATTTAAAAGATAAAACTATTTACTCTCTTGATATGGGAGCCCTAATTGCCGGAGCAAAATACAAAGGCGAATTTGAAGAGCGCTTAAAATCAGTAGTAAAAGAAGTAATTGGAAGCGAAGGAACTGCCGTCTTATTTATTGACGAAATACACACACTTGTTGGTGCCGGAGGGGGCAACGATGGAGCTATGGATGCAGCAAATATTTTAAAGCCTGCCCTGGCAAGAGGTGAATTGCGTGCCATAGGTGCTACCACCCTTAACGAATATCAAAAATATATTGAAAAAGACAAGGCGCTTGAACGCAGGTTTCAAAAGGTAATGGTTGAAGAACCAGATACCGAAGACGCCATTGCCATACTGCGCGGTTTAAAAGAAAGGTACGAATCGCATCATAAAGTGCGAATAAAAGATGAGGCCATCATTGCCGCAGTTGAATTATCGCAACGATATATAAGCGATCGCTTTTTACCTGACAAAGCCATTGACCTGATTGACGAAGCAGCAAGTAAACTGCGGCTAGAGATGAACTCTGTGCCCGAAGAACTTGATACCATTCAACGCAAAATAATGCAGCTAGAAATTGAACGTGAAGCCATTAAGCGTGAAAATGACAACAAGCGCATGAGTGAGTTGGCAACAGAACTAGCAAACATGAACGAGCAGCGAAATGCCATAAAATCGAAATGGGAAAGCGAAAAAAAGATTGTGGAATCGATACAACAAACGAAACACCAGGCGGAACAATATAAACTGGAAAGCGATCAGGCTGAGCGCAGCGGAGATTATGGTAAGGTGGCAGAGCTGCGCTATGGTAAAATAAAAGAGACGGAAGCAAAAGCTATCACCTTGCAAAATGAACTGGCCACCATGCAGGCTCATGGTGCTATGATGAAAGAGGAAGTAGACAGTGAAGATATAGCCGAAGTAGTTGCACGCTGGACTGGCATCCCTGTAAATCGTATGTTACAAAGTGAACGCGAAAAATTACTCTTGCTTGAGGATGAATTACACAAACGTGTAGTTGGTCAGCAAGATGCTGTTGCCGCAATTAGCGATGCAATACGCAGAAGTCGTGCAGGCTTATCAGATAGCAAAAGGCCTGTTGGCTCATTCATATTTTTGGGAACCACAGGTGTTGGAAAGACAGAACTAGCCAAAGCACTGGCAAGCTACCTGTTTAATGATGACAATGCGCTGGTGCGCATTGATATGAGCGAGTATCAGGAAAAACATACCGTATCGAGATTGATAGGCGCACCTCCCGGATATGTGGGATATGATGAAGGCGGACAACTTACCGAAGCCATACGCAGACGACCTTATAGTGTGGTATTGCTGGACGAGATAGAAAAAGCGCATCCTGATGTATTCAACATTTTGCTTCAGGTATTAGATGATGGCCGACTAACCGATAACAAAGGGCGCACGGCTAACTTTAAGAATACGATAATTATTATGACAAGTAATGCAGGGGCGCATCTGATACAGGAAAACTTTGAAAACTTAACTGAAACCAATCGTGATGAGGTAATAGCAAAAACTAGAAATCAAGTGTATGAATTACTTAAGAAAACAATACGTCCCGAATTTCTTAATCGTATTGATGAGGTAATTATGTTTAATCCGCTAAACCGCGATGAAATTACTGAGATAGTAAAGCTGAATATATCGCAGTTGGTAAAGCAAATGGCCGAAAATGGCATTCAACTTAACATTGATAAAAAAGCTGTTGAATGGCTGGGGCAGTTAGGTTATGATCCTCAGTTTGGTGCTCGTCCGCTTAAACGTGTTATTCAGAAAAAATTACTGAACGAATTGTCGAAAAAAATTCTTGAAGGAAAAATAAATAAAGAAAAGGCAATTGCTGTATCGATAAACAATCAGAAAGAATTTACGTTCGCTAATTAATAAGTGCAACGTCTACGCAGTGTTGCATTTATAGTTTGATTGCAAGTAACATAAACACAATTTAATAGTAATTAGGAAATGCATTCATCAATAATAATGTATTGAAACCATTCCATCAATTTCTGTGATTGATGTTGAAGCAATTGGTCTAAACTTTTACAAAGGGAAAATGATAATTTAATGCGGCAGTTTATCTCTGAAATAACCGTAAACCCATGTGCCGGCCATTGCACTTAAGAATGTTACAATAACTGCGACAAAACCACTTCCAATTTGCGCGAACAAAGGTCCGGGACATGCGCCTGTAATGGCCCACCCTATCCCAAATATTAAACCACCAATCACATTGCCTTTATTGAATTGCTTATCTTCAAAAGTAATGACTTCTCCGCTTAATGTTTTAATGCGAAACTTCTTAATTATAAATACTGAAATCATCCCCACTATAACCGCTGTACCAATTACACCGTACATAAAAAAAGAATCTAAACGAAACATTTCCTGAATACGAAACCAACTAACTATTTCTGCTTTAATGAATACGATTCCAAATGCAATACCTACTACAAAGTACTTGATATTATGCCATAAGGGATGTTGTATTTTCGAATCGTTAACGCATACCGCATCGGTATGTCGGTTTTCAATACTTTGTTTGCTTTCTATTTGTGTTTTCATACTTAAAATATTTTAAAAATGAGGGGTAATAAAATATTGGCTGCAAAAAAACCTCCAACCATGAAGCAACAGGTTGCAACCAATGAAGGCCATTGCAAATTGGAAAGCCCCATTATGGCATGACCGCTGGTGCAGCCACCGGCATAGCGTGTGCCAAAACCGACAAGGAAACCACCAATTACAAAAAAGAACAAACCTTTAACTGTAAAAATATTTTCAACTAAGAACACTTCAATAGGCAACATATACCTGTAATCGGTAATTCCAAAATTAGCTAAGGCCACCTTGGTATCCTCTGCCACCACTATATCATTAGGGTTTGATAAGAAATGCCCTGCTATAAAGCCTCCCACCAAAACTCCGGTAACAAAAAACAGGTTCCACATTTCCTTTTTCCAGTCGTATTTAAAAAATGAAATGTTTGCAGGTAAACATATAGCACATAAGTGACGAAGTGAGGATGATATACCAAACTTCTTATTACCGATGATGAGTAATACTGGCACCGTTAAACCTATTAAAACTCCGGCAATCCACCATGGCCACGGTTGCTTGATTAATTCTATAAATGTCATCTTCAATATTTTTTAGGTTGCGAAAATAAAACTAATCCGCATAACAGCTTTGTGACTTTTGATACAGTTTCTTAAAAGTCTGCTTTTGGTTGTGCATGCTAAAGAGATTGAAATTAATATGCGTAAGTTTCAGTATGGTTAAAGTAAGCGCAATAGCCAGTAGTGTTAGCGATTATTTTTGTGTTGAAATACAACTGAAATTTTAATATCAAGGATGCAGTAACTTGTATTCAGGGTTTTGGTTTATGGTTTCGCTAACAGTCGAAATGTTGAGATTGCCTGATGACACAATTAGCGTATCTTTTAAATTAGTGCTAATGGAAACATTGTGTATTTGCGGTATCTGCATTACTTGCTGCTCGACTGAGCGGGCACAACTGCCACAGGTGAGACCCTCAATTTGCAAGATAGTTGTGTCATTATTATTATCCTTTTGCAACTGGAACCAAAGTTCTTTGCCTTGACGGCTTTCTACCGATTGGGTGCAAGGTGTCATTTCTATAGTCCTAAAGGCAGATTTCAACAAGTGTTCGTATTCCATTTGGCTGCCGCCAAATGGTGGCCCTGCATTTTCAAAGTTGATGTTAAATAATACACCTGCTAATATACCCTGCGGCTTAAGTAGCTGATGCATTTTTGATACATACCGCTGACGCAATGCCGGTGGTAACGCACAAAAAAAAGTTTGTTCAAGTATTAAATCGTATTGACCTTCATGTTCGAAAAAATCGCCTAAGGCGATTTTAATATTTTCGTTATCACCCAATTGATTTCGCAATTTATTAACCGGCTCAGGAGCTATATCAATTACAGTGATATTTGTAAATCCCATCGCTAACATATATGCAGCTTCGTAGCTATTACCGCATCCTGGAATAAGTACCGCCAGGTTGCGCGCTGATATGCTATCGATATAATTTTTTAAAGGTAATGAAACTGTACCCAAATCCCAGCCGGTAGAATTATTCATGTATTGGTTGTTCCAATAGTTTGAATCGAGCGGCATTTCGCACTCCACTATGCAACATTGATTGTTTTGCTCCATAATTTTTTATTTAAAATATAATCACCAATCGTAACTTCTTCCCTACTCCATGGTTGCATTAATTTATTCTTCTCACAAAATAAAAGAAAGCCGCACAACAAATTTGCAAAGGAATGAGGCTAAGGTAGTCATTCATTTTCCAATTTTCTATTAGATTGTACTTAGCAGCTACTAGATGTCATTGCTAATTTCTATAGGTACCAAATCGCATTGCAACATCCATAACTTTCTAAATCAAGTTCAATATTGCCAGAAGGTGTGAGTTAATTACTTATCAGAAATTTCCTTATTTCTATTGTTTGATTTAAACATGCCTAAAAACAACGCTCCCAATAATGCCCCATATGCTGTACTTATAATAGGGCTGGAAGTTATGGCACAAGTACCTGAAATACAGCCAACATTTTTCCAATACAAGTAGCCTCCCACAGCACCTGCTATGGCACCTATTATTTCTAAATTATATGGACTAACGTACTTCTTCATATTGAATATCATCCGTTTCAGTTTTATTTAATTTTGCAGGAGTTGCGGCACAATTACCAACTGCACAGCATCCAAAATTGAATAATGGCATGGCTGTGAAATACGCTCCAAAGCCAATGTAAATCCAATTATAGATAACAATGCCATGTATTAATACATACAAGCCAAGAGCTAATCTTATTATTCTTAATATATTCCAGTTTCTTATCATTCCCATTTGACTTTTTTTTAATGTTTGTGATCTATCGTAATATTATTCGTTGAGTTGCTTTTTCATATTGGGTAGCAATGGTAACTAGAAAAGTGCCACCTGAATTTGATTGCTTAACTAATGTAGCAATGGTGTGTTCGCCCGTGGGCATGTTTTTATAAGTCTTCTGTTCAACAACTTTACCATCAATGGTGGTTATATTTAAAGTAACATCCGCTTGTTTCGCTAATTTGTATTTTACAATTAAATCTTTCTGGTCTTGTTCAGTAAAAACCTGCATTTGCAACGAGCCTATACTTTGCATATTTAATTCGTGAAATGCACTGCTGCTATTTTTTATAAGGAAAACTTTAAATATCTGATTGCTTGCGCTGCTTTGCATTCCAGTATTAATCCAAAAAATACTTTGTGCAGAGCTGGCAATTCCGCCATAGATATATCCTACCAATGTTGTATCAGTTAATACATCATCAAACTTGATGACCCCATTGGCATACCTTGGCAAATTTTCGTTAGGTATAAATTCTGAACCTGCCCCTAAATAAGATGGCATTTCTACCGGAAGTTTATACTCGGCCATAACACCATTGGCATTGCGCGCTACGCGTGCAATGGTTTTTACAAATGGTACATCATTATTTTGCGTTAATAGTCCAAGGCTATCATAATACTGCGCTATGCCGCCAAAAAAAATCGTATTCATCTCATTGTTTGCTGCCGAATATATTGGGAAGTTGGCACAGTGATAATGATTATAATATTGCGTGAATGCATTATTCACGGTATGTGCGGTTGAATCAATATTTACACAATTTAAAAAAGGCAGGTTCACGGTTTTTTGAAAGACTCCTGAAAATGCTGTTAGCCCTTCAGCTCCGTTTGGTAAAATTTGAGCAGTAACATTGTAATCTCTGCGATGCAGATTGTTGGTGTCGGTAATAGAAGGCAAATGCGAAATGGTTATTGTTGTTCCATTGTCTGATAAATTAAATTTTCTAACTTGATCTGTGTACTGCTGAAAAAATCCCGGACCATGATTGGGACCCATCGGGTTGTAGCTTCCAATAAATTTATGACCCCCAACCAAATAGAAGGTGCTGTTTATTTTTTCTAACCTTCCGCCAGTTACTTGAAATGCAGTATCGGTAATCTGCCTGAAATAATTTGAGTACGTCAAACCTGAAATTATGGCATCGATAACATCTGATACTTTAATAGCTGTAAGATTCGGATAGGTAGTATGCGCAGCCAGCGAAGCACTATAACCATATCCGCCAGTGCAATATAAATAATCGCCTTGTTGAATAAAGTTCATATTCGTTGAACTTAACTGTTCCTGTATACCAAGAGGCAATACAGCAAGGGGTGCACTCCATTTTTGCATAGCTACAGGATCAATCACTATGAGCTGATTGTTATGTCCTGCTATATCAAAGGCTGCAAAAGGCTGTCGTTCGTGAAGCCCATCGAGGCGGCCTCCTATTATTAACCACTTGCCATTATGCTGCGCGAATGCAAAAGATTGTAAACCACCCAGGCCGTTAATTGTGACCGGTTCAAGTTGAATATTGAATGGTGCATTCTGTGCAAACATGGTATAAGTTGACATTGCCAACACCATCAAACAAGCTAAAATATTTTTTTTCATAGAATTAAAGTTTCGTTTATTTTTCAAAATCCTTATTACTGATAAAAGGTTGCAATAAATTTTACTGCAACCTTTTTATTTTCCTGTCATTTACAATCTGCCTGTAGCTCTTTAAATTGTAGTCACAACTTTTTTACGATTACAAAATAGAGGAAGGACAAACATATTCTGTTTTGGGTAAATCAGTCTTTGCCAATCCTGCAAAACCAGATTCTACTTCAACAAAATTATCAAATCCTCTTTGCTTTAGAATAGAAGCGGCAATCATGCTTCGATAACCTCCTGCACAATGCAACACGAATGTATTGTTGCGTGGAAACTCTGACAGATGCTCGTTAATCCGGTTGAGAGGAACATTTTCAACATCAACCACATGTTCGCTATCGTACTCGCTCTTTTTTCTTACATCGAAGGTTGGGAATTTACGGTAGTATTCCCGTTGGTAAACTTGGGCTGAAATGCGTTTTACAGCATCAACTTCCTTATTCGCATTTGTCCATGTGGCAAAGCCACCTTTTAAGTAACCAATAGTGCCATCATAGCCTACACGCGACAATCGAATCATGGCTTCTTCTTCTTTTCCCGGTTCGCACACTAAAAGTATTTCTTGTTTTATATCCACAATCATTTCGCCAACCCATTGCGCGAAGCTGCCGTTAACACCAATATTGATACTGTTTGGAATAAATCCCCTTGCAAACTCGGCCGCATCTCTGGTATCAAGTATCAACGCATGCGTTTCGTTTGCAACCATTTCAAATTCGTTAGCATTTAATGCATGGCTTGCTCGCTCCATAACCTTTTCCAAACTTTCGTATCCTTTAATATTCATTAATACATTGGATGGAAAATAAATCGGTGGTTTGGTTAATCCTGTAAGTATTGACTTTACAAACTCATCTTCGGTCATCGGCTGTAGCGCATAGTTTACTTGCTTTTGATGCCCCAAGGTGTCCGTAGTTTCTTTGCTCATGTTTTTACCACACGCACTGCCTGCTCCATGATTTGGATATACAATCAACTCATCGCTTAATGGCAAAATCTTTTCGCGTATAGATTTATATAGTAAACGCGCAAGTTTTTCTTCGGTGAGATCTGAAACTACATGTTGCGCCAAATCGGGACGGCCAACATCACCAATGAATAAGGTATCTCCTGTAATTATACCATGCTCCTTATTTTCCTCATCAATCAGCATAAAGGTGCTGCTCTCCATGGTATGCCCTGGTGTGTGAATTAGCTTTACTTTATAGTTTCCAATTTCAAATACTTGACCGTCAGTACCATGTATAATTTCGTACTCGGGCTTTGCATTGGGCCATAAACAATTTCAGCTCCTGTTTTTCTTGCAATGTCCAAATGCCCACTTACAAAGTCTGCATGAAAGTGTGTTAAAAAAACATACTTAACCTTTGCACCGGTACGATTGGCTCTGTCTATATATGGCTGAACTTCTCTTAATGGATCAAATATGGCGGCTTCGCCATTACTTTCAATATAGTACGCAGCATGCGCAAGGCAACCTGTATAAATTTGTTCTACTAAAAAATTTTTATTACTCATCTTTTTCTTGTTTTTAAAATTATGATACAAAGGTATTGCATGTTTCACTTCCGGTTGGTGACTATTATTACACAAGCTATATTTTTTTAAAATAATTTATATAGGCTATCTAAGGTTGATTTAACAAGCTTTACAACAGCAATGCCAGTAAAGAAATGAAATAAAAAAGGCTACATGTTAATGTAACCTTTTCAACCTAAACCTTAAATACTAATAATTATAAACTATGCTTTACCTCTAAGTATTTTGTTCCAGTACAACCATGGCAATACCTTCGTCTTTAGCATCCACATGGACCATCGCGGTTTGGCCTGATCGAACGGGAATGTCATTTTTGGTGTATTGCTGTAATCAAACTCTGCTAGCATCAATTTTCCATATTGTGTTGGTATGGGGCATGCACTATATCCAGTGTACTCGGCAACCGGTTTTTTAGATTGCAACACTGCTAATACATTTTGTACTACTACCGGTGCTTGCTTGCGTATTGCTGCACCTGTCTTGCTGCAAGGCGCGTTTATACAATCACCTAAAGCAAAAACGTTTGAAAAACGGACATGCTGCATGGTATTTTTGTTTACCTCAATATAGCCATAGAGATTTTTAGCATCGGCCAAAGGCGAATGCTTAATAAAATCAGGTGCCGACTGTGGGGGTACACTATGCAGTAAATCATATTTCATCGATTTGCGCTCTTCAACACCTTCTGCATTCTTTTTCAAATAGTATACGGTGTTAGTTGCAGAGTCTATTTCCGTCACATTTACACTATACTCAGGTCTAATATTTCCGTTCAAAACTGTTTCAGTAAGCGTTGCGGCATATTCCTTGACTCCAAAGATAACGCTTCCACCACTCAGATAATGTACGTTGCACTTATCCAATATGCCTTGCTTGCGCCAATAGTCAACTGCCAGATACATAATTTTATGCGGAGCACCACCACATTTGATAGGTGAAACCGGATTAGTAAATACAGCATTTCCACCCTTAAAATTTTTTATCATTTCCCAGGTGTAAGGGGCCGTACTAAAATCATAATTGCTGCTAATATTATTCTTTCCAATATTTTCTTTAAGGCCTTTCACTTTGTCCCAGTCGAGCTGTATACCCGGACAAACAATTAACATATCGTAAGTATAAGTTGTTCCTGATTTGCATTGCAGTTTATTCTCATCAGGCATAAAAACCGAAACAGCATCCCTAATCCATTCAGAACCTTTTGGAATAAAATCCCTTTCGTTGCGTATGGTTTTATTGATATCGTAAACACCCGCACCCACCAGCGTCCATGCAGGCTGATAATAATGCTTGTCGCTTGGCTCAATAATACCAATGTGCAAACTATTGTTTTTAAGAATCAACTGTGCTGCTACCGATAATCCGGCATTGCCACCCCCCACAATTAAGATTTGATAATGATTGACCATGGTGTTTAAGTTTATTAGCGGTGCAAATATTGAAAGTTAAAATATAATTTAATGTGATAAAAGTAACATTCAACAATTTTTTCTTAGGGAAAAAACACGTAACAAATTCTTACCATTAAATGTTTTTATTTTTCAATCATGCAGGTTGCTAGCATGTGCTTTTGGCTCATTTAAGCACTGTCTCTTTTATGATAATATAAATTCCCATTACCAGCACAAACCAGCCAAAGGCAGGTTTTAGTTTTGCTCCAACAATTTTTTTAGAAAGGTAAGAACCTAAAAAGATTCCTATGATAGCAAATGCAGAAACTTTTGAAATCAAAGGCCAATCAATTACAGTATCTCCTCCTTCGCCAAAAAAACCTATTAACGATTTAGCTGCAATAATTACTAATGATGTACCTACGGCTTCTTTCATTGGCAACTTACTCAACATGACCAAGGCTGGAATAATTAAAAAACCTCCGCCTGCACCTACAAGCCCTGTAAGTATGCCTACTGCAGCCCCTTCAATTAGTATTAGCGGATAATTAAACTGCTGCGTAACGGGCTTTTCATCGGAACTCTTTTTATCCTTTTTGATCATGCTATACGAAGCTGCTATCATTAAAACAGCAAACAACAGCATTAATAAAATGCTTTTGGTAACAACAAAGCCACCTAAACTAAATACCTCTTGCGGAATTGCGGGAACTATATACGCTCTTGTTAAAAAAACTGCAATAATGGATGGTATGCCAAAAATTACTGCTGTGCGAATATTTACCAATCCATTGCGAAAATAATTTATGCTACCCACTGCACTGGTAATTCCTACAATAAATAAGGAATAAGAAGTAGCAGCAATGGTATCAATCATAAAAAGATATACAAGCACCGGTACAGTCAGTATGCTGCCACCACCTCCTATTAAGCCCAATGCTACTCCTATTAAAATTGATGCTATATAACCTGCTATTTCCATCGTTTTTTTTGCAAAGGTCTTATAAGTACATAGGTTTCATGGTAACCTTTGTCACACTTGGAAATTATTTAAGTACAATATTATTTCTGTTCATTTGTATCAAACCGCGTTGTTCCATTTTTTTTAACAGCCGCGAAATAACTTCTCTCGAAGTGTTGAGGTCGTTCGCAATCTCCTGAT